>JAOTYK010000033.1 GCA_029861955.1 Acidobacteriota bacterium | reverse complement strand
CTTTCGATCGACCCGTGCCGCGACCGCGTTCCAGATCGGTCGGAGTATCCGCCACGCGTCGCGGCTGCCGCCGGGCATGAGCGACGGTCCGAATCGCGCCCCGACCTCGCCGCCCGAAACACCGGAGCCCACGAAATGGATTCCACGTGGTGTCAACGCCGTCTGCCGCCGCTCGGTGTCGGTCCAGAGGCTGTTGCCCCCATCGACGAGGACGTCGCCGCGGGTCAGGCCCCGCCCCAACGAACGGATGACGGCGTCGACCGGAGCGCCGGCAGGAACCAGCATCACGATCCGTCGGGGTCGGGTCAGGACGTCAAGCAGCTTCTTCAGCGTCCGGCACGGCACGATGGTGCCCGCCGCCCCCGTGTTCTCTGCGGCGAAACGGGCGATCGCGTCGGGATCGATGTCGTGCACGGCGACGTTGAAGCCGTGATCGACCATGTTGAGGGCGAAATTGCG
This sequence comes from Acidobacteriota bacterium, assembly GCA_029861955.1. NCBI lineage: Bacteria > Pseudomonadati > Acidobacteriota > Acidobacteriota bacterium. The sequence continues at coordinate 34,936 of JAOTYK010000033.1, read as the reverse complement.
ACCCATCACGCCCAGACCGATCATCGCAATGTCTGCACGTGTCGTCGATTGTCTTGCCACGGCTGGGCTCCGAAAGGGGGAAGAGCGACCCGACACAACCGTAACACTTTTGTCTTACGTGATCATCGACTAACCTAGGCGAATGCATCGTCCCGCAAGGACCGTCCGTCGATTCGCACCCTGGGCTCTGCTTGGGCTCGCGATGGTCACCCTCTCGCTGGTGACGGCGACTGCGCCTCCCGAGCCGCTCCACGAGTCTGCACGAAATGCCAACTACGACATTCAGGTACGTCTGGACGTCGAGCAGCGCATGCTGATCGGCAGTCAGACCCTCGAGTGGACCAACATCACCGATCGTGAAACGGACGAGATGTGGTTCCACCTCTACTGGAACGGTTGGCGCAACGATCGCAGCACCTGGATGAAAGGGGATCGCATACGGGACCGCAGTGACCTGAGTGGCGACGTCCGGGAGAGCGACTGGAGTTGGATCGAGGTCGACCGGATCGAGTGGCTTGGAACCGAGACTCTTGATCTGACCGATGAGTCCCGCTTCGCGACACCCGACGACGGCAATGCCGATGACAGGACGGTCCTGGTGGTCTCGTTGCCAAACGCGGTTCAGCCGGGGGAGACCGCGCAGATTCGGATGGAATGGCGGTCGAAGATCCCTAAGACGTTCGCCAGGACCGGTGCCCGCGGCGAGTACTACTTCTTCGCGCACTGGTTCCCCAAGCTAGGCGTCTTCGAGGGTGAGCGCGGTTGGAATTGCCACCAGTTCCACTCGACGACGGAGTTCTTCTCCGACTACGGTGTCTACGACGTTACGATGACCGTGCCGGAGTCGTACGAATTGGGCGCCACCGGACGGCCGTTGGAGACGACCGAGACGGCCGACGGGCAACGGAGTCACCGCTACCATCAGGCGGACGTTCACGCTTTCACATGGACGACAAGCCCCGACTACGTCGTGCTGGAACGGATGTTTGCGCGCGAGGGTCTGCCGACGGTCGCCATGCGTCTGATGATGCAGGCGGAACACCTGGGTCAGGCCGACCGGCACTTCGCGGCCACCGAGGCAGCTCTCGAATCGTACGGTCAGTGGTACGGACCCTACCCGTACGGGCACGTGACGGTCGTCGACCCGGCGTGGGGCAGTGGCGCCGGCGGAATGGAATACCCGACGCTGTTTACGTCCGGAACGCGATTGTTCAATCCGAAGGGGATGGATTCGCCGGAGAGCGTCACGATCCACGAGGCGGGTCATCAGTTCTGGTACGGGCTTGTCGGCAACAACGAGTTCGAGGATGCGTGGATCGACGAGGGCTTCAACACATTCTCGACGATTCGCACTCTGGAGACGAGCTTCGGGCCGAAGGTCCTCTCTCGGCGATTCGTCGAGCCGCCCGGTGGGGGAAGGGGCTTCTTCCCGTTGCTGTTTCGTGACATCGAGCTATCGCGTTGGGACGAGCGCCGGGTGCGTTTTCGCCAATCCGCCGAGAGCGACATTCCCGACAGCCACACGTTCCGTTACTTTCCCGGCACGGCGGGCAACATCAGCTACAGCAAGACCGCACTATGGCTGGCGACGCTCGAACGTCACCTCGGCTGGGAGGTGCTGCAACCGATACTGTCCACCTTCTTCGAGCGCTACCGGTATCGGCACCCCGATGCGGCCGATTTCATCGCTGTCGCCGAGGAGGTTAGCGGACAGGACCTGAGTTGGTTCTTCGATCAGGTTCACTACGATCACGTCGCATTCGACTATGCCGTCCACTCGATCTCCAGCGTGCCGGCCGAGCCGACGGGCTTCATCGATGGCGATCCGGAACCGGTCTACAACGAGCCTGAAGACGATCCGGACTCTGGTCGCTGGCTCAGCGAGGTGATCGTCCAGCGAAACGGTGGCGGGGTCTTCCCGGTCGACGTCCTTCTGCAGTTCGAGGACGGTGAGGAACGCCGCTTTCAGTGGGACGGAAGCGAGACGTGGAAAGCGTTCACCGTGACCCGTGAATCGAAACTACGAAGGGCGGTCGTGGATCCCGATCGGGTCTTGATGCTCGATGTGAACTACAGCAACAACGGTCGTTCGGTGGAGAGTCGCGCCGATCTTCCTGCGGGGAAGTGGTCCACGCGCTGGCTCGTCTGGGCGCAGGATCTTTTCACGACCTTCGCCTACTTCATCTAATCGAGGACCGGAGATGACTGCACGAAGCGCCTGGCTGACTGGATTGAGGACCACCGCCCTCGCTCCGTGGCTGCTGCTGACGCTCTGGTTGGCAGGACTGGGCCTGGCTCTGCCTGCAGCGTGGGTTGTCCATTCCACGTTGCGAGCCGCCATCGCCCATACGGACGTCGAGGGGGCGATGCTTGCCGGTTTCGACACGATCTGGTTCGGCGAGTTCTCGGCCGAGGCGACCGGGGTGTCGGCGACGTTTGACCCCACACTCAGCGGTGCCGGTGGGTTCCTCGTTAATCTCGAATCGTGGTTTACGGGAAGCCTCTTCGACGGGTTCGGTGGGCTGATCGGTGCGGGCGCCGTCTTCGCGCTGTTCTGGGCGTTCCTGCTGGGTGGAACCCTGAGTCGCGTGGCGTTTCCGGAGCGTGCGATGTCCGCCTCTTCGTTCTTCCACATCGGTGGGGAGTTCCTTCTCCGCTTCATTCGATTGGCCCTGATCTCGGCCATCCCCTACGTCCTGATCTACCGGCTGCATCTGTGGCTGATGGAACGCGCCGAGGAGGCGCTACGAGAGTCCACCACGGAATCGGCGGCTATTTTCTACACGCTGCTGATCTACGGTCTTACCGGATTGCTTCTGACGGCGGTTCAGATGAGCTTCGGTTACGCGAAGGTGGCCACCGTCGTGGACGATCGTCGGAGCATGTTCCTGGCGGCGGTCCGAGGTGCGGGCTTCGTGATCACTCGCTTCCCGAAGGTCATCGCGTTGCAGGGACTCACGTTGGCCGCGGGTCTGATCGCGTTGCTGCTCTACGGCCTGATCGCGCCGGGAGCGACGATCGCAAGTTGGAGCGGCGTGGTCTGGACGTTGCTTCTGGCCCAGCTGTTCCTGCTCGCAAAGTTGTTCCTGCGCGTCTCGCTGCTCGCCGGCCAGGCTGCGTTGTACCGCAAGTTCAGTCCCGTCGTGGAGTCAGGGTCAGATCTAACTCGAGCAGCGGCAGTGAGCGGGGCAGTCCCAGCACGTCTGCCGACACGGTTCCGATGACTCGGCAGCCCATCTTCATGTAGAACCCGATGGCGTTGGGATCCGAATCGATTCGCAGAAGTTCATAGCCGCGATCTCGACAGATGCAGAGCGCTTCGTCGAACACCGCACGCCCTAGACCCCCTCGCTGATTCTCAGGATCGATCCACATGTGGCAGATCTCGCCGACGGAGCGACCCTCCGTCTTCGACGCCTCATCGACACGACCGACGGAGACGAAGCCAACGATCGCATCAGCCAATGTGGCGACGCGGATGTCGTCTTGCTCGAGCTCGCGTGCCTGGATGGTCAACTGATCTCGCCATGCCTCCATCCACGCTGCGGGGTATCCCCAGACCGCCTTCGCCCGCCGGGCGATATCGCTGAGGGTTTCGATGTCGGCGGGTGTCGCGTTGCGGAATCGCAGGTCGTTCAGATTCATTAGTTCATAGTGAATGCTGGCCACACCGCTCGCAACCGAATATGCTGGGTTGGTTCGTGGGACCCAACTTGTAAAGAAACGGTAAACGCATGATTCGATTCCAACCTACCTTGCTGCGTTCGGGTCTGCTCCTGGCTCTCGCCATCACACTTGTGGGCTGCGCGGGCGAGTCGAGCGATGGATCCGTCACCGCATCGACCGAATCCAGTAACGAACGTCACTTCTTGAGTATCGGTACGGCCCCTCCCGGCGGAGCGTTCTTTCCCGTCGGCAGCGCGATTGCCGAGACGCTCAACGACCACCCCATCGACGGGACATGGGATGTGACCGCCGAGGCCACGAAGGGAACTCAGGAAAATATCCGTCGATTGCGTAGTGGTGAGCTGGACCTGGCGATGGCCAACTCCGCCATCAGTTATTTCGCCAGCCGGGGGAGCGACGGGTGGGATGCGGTCTACGACGTGCGGGCCGTCGCGACGATTGCCCCCAATGTCGCCATGTTCATCTCGCTTGCAGGCTCGGATGTGACGACCGTCGCCGATCTGGCCGGTCGCCGAGTCGTCGTCGGTCCGGAGGGCGCGGGCTTCGAATACTTCATCCGTCCGCTGCTTGCGGCCCACGACCTGACCTACGACGATTTCTCGCCGTTGTACGGGACGCAGACCGCTGCCGTCGACATGCTCTCGGACAGATCCGCGGCTGCCGCATTCCTCGGCGGCGCCGTACCGACGGCGTCGATCACTCAGGCCAGCAGTTCTCAGGAGATCCATTTCGTACCCTTCGACGACGAGGCGAAGCAGTCGTTGATGGACGCCTATCCGTTCTTTCGACCGGCGACGATTCCGGCGGAAACCTATCGCGGACAGACGAAAGCGTATGAGGGCCTCGATGTAGGCTCGATGCACCTGATTACGTATGCCAGCGTCGATGAGGATCTCGTCTATCGACTCACTCGATCGATCTACGAAAACCGGGCGGAGATCGCCGCCAAGCATCCCGCCGGCAAGGCGATCAACCCGAAGAACGCCATCCGTGACACGGGAATCGATTTTCACCCCGGTGCCATCCGCTTCTACAAAGAGATCGGTGTCTGGCCCGAGGATCGTTGAGCACGTCGTCATCGATGATGGGTAATCTTCAGCGTGTGCTCGCGGCGACGCTCTGCCTCTTCGTCCTCAAGGAAGTCAACTACCCCCAGCTCTCGCCCCAGACGCAGCTGGCGATCTTCGCCATGTTGGCGCTTGTGCTGTGCTTCATCGGTCGTCCGCTGCATCCACGGCTGAAGGACAACGTTCCGGCCCGCACGCTCGATATCGGCCTGGCGCTGGCGTCCGTCTTCTGCTGTGGTTACGTCGTCCTGCAGGGGGAACCGCTGCTCCGCAGATTCTGGACGGCCGGCCAGTCCCTCGGGAATCGGGCGGGGCAGGAGACGACGTTCGATGTGGTCATCGGCGTCGTCGGCATCCTGCTCGTGTTGGAGGCCACCCGTCGTGCGATCGGTTGGGCGCTTCCGATCCTCGCCGTGATCTTCATCGTCTATGCGATGAGCGGGCCCTCGCTGCCGGATTGGTTATTCCCCCATCGTGGGTACGGGATCGACCGCATCGTCGCCCAGAGTTTCTTGCACTCTCAGGGCGTTTTCGGAACCGCGCTCAGAGTCATGTTCACGTATGTGTTTCTGTTCGTCCTGTTCGGCGCACTCCTCAAGCAGACCGGTGCGACGAAGTTCATCATCGACCTCGCAAGACGGTTGTTCGGCGGCTCCTCCGGTGGGCCAGCCAAGATCGCTGTCCTCAGTAGTGGCCTGATGGGATCGCTGTCCGGTAGTGCCGTCGCCAACACTGCCACGACCGGTACATTCACAATCCCGATGATGCGTAGTTCGGGGTTCCGCGCCGAGGTCGCCGGGGGTGTGGAGGCCGCGGCCAGCTCCGGAGGAGCGCTGGTTCCCCCGGTCATGGGGGCGGGCGCCTACATGATGCTGGAGATCATCGAACCGGCGGTGACGTATGTGGAGATCATTCGTGCCGCGCTGATTCCCGCATTGCTCTATTACCTTTCGCTATTCCTGATCGTTCACTTCCAGGCGCGTAAGATCGGTGGGGCAGTCGTAGCGACCGAAGAAGATCGTCCGGCTCCTGATCGGTTCGCGGGACTCATCTTTGCCGTCGGTTTCGCAGGGCTGCTGACGTTACTGTTTCTCGGCTACACGGTGTTTCGCGCGGTGAGTGTCGCGGGACTTGCGGTCGTCGTCATCAGCGCTATGAGTTCTCAGACCCGATTGACGATCAGACGCTGGTTGGAGGTTCTACGAGAGGCAGGTCGAGATGTGGTGCCACTGGTCACGGCGGCTGCCTGCGTCGGTATCGTGATCGGCGTGGTGACCCTGACGGGGATCGGCAGCAAACTCCCATCGACGATTCTCGATCTCTCGCAGGGGAACCTGCTGTCGGCGCTCGTGTTGATCATGATCTCGTCCATCATCCTGGGAATGGGCTTGCCATCGGCCGTCTGTTACCTGCTGATGGCGACACTCATCGGCCCGGTGCTGGGGCAGCTGGGCGTCGTTCCGCTCGCGGCCCATCTATTCATCTTCTACTTTGGCATGATGTCGATGGTCACCCCGCCGGTCGCACTTGCCGCGTACGCAGCCGCCTCGATCGCCGGGTCGCCGATCATGAAGACGGCTCTGGCGGCCTTTCGGTTTGCGCTCGTCGGCTTCACGCTGCCGTTCATGTTTGTCTATCGGCCGCAGCTGCTGATGTTGAATGGCGACGGCGAGATGGCGTCCAGTGGGGCGATCCTGGGTGCCGTCGTCGTTGCCGTGCTTGGCATCCTCCCGTTTGCCGCCGCGATCGCCGGTTATCTCTTCGGGCCGCTGGCGCGATGGCAACGAGGCGTACTGCTGGTTGCGGCGTTCTCGCTACTCATTCCCGGACCGGACGTTAGCATCGGAGGCGCAGCCGTACCGTGGCTGAACGTGGTGGGAGTCGGTCTGTTGCTCGTGATCGGTGTCGTGAATCGAGCCCGTCGTCACAAGACGTGATGGAGAACGCGAACCCAGGCGCCGGCTGGTGGGTCTACCTGTTGCGATGTGGCGACGGAAGCATCTACACCGGCATCACCAACGATCTGGACCGACGATTGAAGTCACACCAGGCGGGTAGTGCGTCTCGCTACACGAGGACACGTCTGCCGGTGGAAATCGTCTATCGCGAGTCCCAGCCCGACCGGTCGAATGCGCTCCGTCGCGAGGCAGAGATCAAGCGCTTTCCGCGCGCCCGCAAGCAGCGACTGATCAATGGGCACTGAAGCGTTTCCGATTGTCGGCCACCATCGTCGTCGGGGCGATTTCGATATACGCGTTGTATCGCTCCCGGATCGAGCGCACGTAGTCGACGGGCTCATGGCATCGACAGTACCCGTGGGCTGCCGATCGAGCGAATTGCGGCCGAGAGAGCAAGAGCATCGCCTCTTCGACGTTTCCGAACCACACGTCGCGATCCAGGTTCATGTTCCCCGCCAGACGGCGGGCATCGCGAACGTGTCCTGTGCCTGCGTTGTAGGCCGCCAACGTGAACCACATCCGGTCACGAACCCGCAGATCTTCCTCGAACCGATCGCGAACCCACGCCATGTACTCGATACCCGCCTGGATCGACGTCTCCGGGTCCTCGAGGTCTTCGAAACCAAGTTCGCGGGCGGTTCGAGGTAACACCTGCATCAGACCGCGAGCCCCGGCGAACGATAGGGCGCCGGGGTCGAAGGCGCTCTCCTCATACATTTGCGCCACGATCATCCGCCAGTCGAACCCGTATTCTTCGGCGTATTTGCGAACGATCTCATCGTAGGGCGAAAGCTGGCCTTCGAGATTCTGGCGGACGGCGACACGATTCCGAATCCTCCGTCGGTCCGTGAAGTACCGCTCGTGTATCACGTTGTAAAACAGACCGCGATACTCCGTCTTGATGAAGCGATCGAGTGCCGTCTTCAGCTGAGGGTTGTCGGCGCGCACGACCCACGAGAGCGGTATCTCTTCCCTGACCGCCAGCCCCTTCTTGATATCGTCCCTCCAGGTCAACTCGATGTCGACGATATGGCTGCTGGCCAGGGTGAGGTCGTACTCACCCTCCGCCACCCGGGCGATGATCTCCTCTAACTGCATGTCGTCCGGTACCGCACGAATGCCGAAACGGATTCCCATCGATTGGAGTATCTCCAGAGTTTGCCAGTAGGGCGAGTTGCGATGGACGGCAATCGTTCGACCCGTCAGATCGAGGGGAACCTCGGGGGCGTTCTCTCCGCTGCGAACGACGATGACCTGATCGACACGTCCATAGGGTCGAGCGAACACCAGGGAGTCCGGCAGTTCGTTGTCGGTCGCATAGAACGATGCACTGATCACATCGCCGCGTCCCTCCTCGAGCCAGGGAACCAATAGATCCTGACTGGGTGGAACGATCATCTCGAGTTGTAGATCTTCACTCTCCGCGAACTGCTGCATCAACTCGTACTCGAAACCCATCAACCGCCCTCGCCAGAGGAAGTAGGTCGCGGCGGAGTTGACCGTGAGGACCCTCAGGACTCGGCGCTCCTTGATACCGGCCAGATCCGCGCGATCCAGCCGATTGTCCCGCTGCTCGAGCTCGTGGGATGTCAGAAATCGGTTGAGATGCTCCAATAATTCGGGGGAATTGTGCCGGATGGCCCAGGCGATCGGCCGATTGGCCGAGACATCGATCGCGGCGCGGACGTCATCGCGATACTCACGGCAGGCCCGTATGAGATTGCTGTCTGCGACCGTCAGATCCCGGAGGCCCCGGGCCACCTGATCGATCAGGTTCTCGGTGTCCACGTCGTCGGGAACGGTCTCGATCACGATGCCGGGGTAACGGGACTTCAGGTCCTGGACCGTGTTCCAGAACGAGGACGATCGTCGTACCGCGATCGTTCGGCCGATCAGGTCCTCAGGCGACGTGATGACATTCTCGTCGTCGGCGCGAGCCACGATCTGCTCCCGGACGACGTCGACGGGTACCGTGAAGTCCACCAGAAGTCGCCGCTCTTCCGTCGCCGTCAGGTTTGCCGCAATGATGTCGCCACGACCGGCAAGCAGCGCGCTGATCAATCCGTTCCGCGATTGGATCGGAATGAATCGGGCGCGAACCTCGAGTTTTCGTGCGTATAGCTCGGCGAGCGATCGCTCGTCATCGAGCGTCGGGCCGCTTCGTGGAAAACGTGCGGCCTCCCAGCGATGGGGAACGAGTATTCGTAACGTGCCTCGTTCCTTGATGGCGGCGAGATCGCCGCGGAACTCGGGCTCGCGTTCCACCGGATGGCCGTCCGTGGAGTCCACGAAACAACCGGTTCCGGACAGCACGATCGCCAGCCACAGGGCTACTGCCCATCTGCTGCAACGCATCTCGGAAGTTGTTCGTGTCATCGTCCCTCACCCCGTCTGAACGATTCTACCCAATCCACGATCGAGTTCGTCGCAACCCCGATTGTTCGGGGGTTTTGTGAACTCTTCAGTCCGGAGGCCGGTGCTATAGTGAAATGGTCGTCCCTGTTTCACATCTGAGGCTGCACCATGGCTCGTGAGCGTCCACGCTGGCTAAAACGAATCCTGTTCCTCGTGATCGTCGGTGGAATCGTCTTCCTCGGCGTCAGCTCCTGTCGGAGTGGGCCTCCCCCGCAGGTGACTCTCGAGACCGCGACACCCGGGATCGGTCGTAGCACCGAGGTCACCGTCGCGGTCAGCGAGCCGTCCCGTGGACTGAATCGTTTCCGCGTCGAGTTGATCCAGGACGAGACCGTCGTGTTACTGGACGAGAAGTCCTATGTCCCACGGGAGCCATGGCGATTCTGGGGCGACCGAACGCCGCGAGCCGATCTGACGCTGTCGGTTGGAAGCGATCATCAGGAGCAATTACGCGAAGGGCAAGCGACCCTCCGCGTCACGGCCGAGCCGGCCGTCGCGTGGCTCTCCAGGCCCGAGGCGGTCGTCGAAACTCTCGATCTACCGGTCATGTTGCGTCCGCCACAGATCTCGATCACGTCCAGTCGCACCTACGTGAGTCAGGGTGGGAGCGAGGCAGTGGTCTATCGAGTGGGTGAGACGTCGATTCGCGACGGCGTGCAGGCCGGCGATTGGTTTTTCCCCGGCTATCCGTTGCCGGGCGGCGAACCCGATGAGCGATTTGCGTTGTTTGCCGCACCCTTCGATCATGACGACGACTCGCGGATCCGGTTGATAGCCCTAGATATCGTTGGCAACCAGTCGACCCGGCGGTTTGTCGAGCAGTACAACAAGCGCCCATTCCGCAACGATTCGATCCTGCTGAACGATCGGTTCCTGGCCAAGGTTGTGCCGGCGATCATGGATCAGACCCCCGAGCTCAAGGATCAGGGCGGGCTGCTCGAGAACTACCTGATGATCAACGGGGACTTGCGTCAGAAGAACGCTCAGACGTTGGTCGAGCTGGCGGCGAAATCGCAGGAAGATTTCCCGTGGGCGAAGGTGTTCATGCAGATGCGTAACGCACAGGTGCGATCGAGCTTCGCCGATCGACGCACCTACGTCTACAACGGTGCCGACGTCGACCAGCAGGACCATCTTGGATTCGATCTCGCGTCGACGCGACAGGCCGAACTTCAGGCAGCCAACAACGGTACCGTTGTCCTCGCCCGTTACTTTGGAATCTACGGGAACGCGGTCGTGATCGATCACGGCTATGGGCTGATGAGTCTCTACGGTCACCTGTCCAGCATCGACGTCGACGAGGGGCAACAGGTCGCTCGCGGCGAGGTGATCGGCAAAACCGGAGAGACCGGTCTTGCCGGTGGCGACCATCTTCACTTCACCATGCTGTTGCATGGACTCCCGGTCAATCCGCGGGAATGGTGGGACGCGACGTGGATTCGCAATCGCATCGCCGCCAAGTTGCCGGGAACCCTGAAGTTCGGATCCTGAGCCGGGGGATCGCGGTGGATCGCAAGATCGTCGAGCAGTTCTTCTCGAAGCTTCAGGAGTCGATCGTTGTCGGGCTGGAAGGCGCCGACGGCCAGGCACGGTTTCGTCGTGACCGCTGGAGCGCGTCGGAGACGCCCCAATTCGATGGTGGCGGAGGCCTGACCTGCGTGATCGAGGACGGCGCCGTCTTCGAGAAGGGTGGCGTCAACCTCTCGGCGGTCGAGGGGAGGCTCTCCTCCAGGATCGCCGCCCATCTGAAGGTGTCGCCGGGGCCGTTCTTCGCCACGGGGGTCTCCCTGGTCCTGCATCCCCGGAGCCCTCAGATCCCGACCGTCCACATGAACGTCCGCTATCTGGAGATTGCGGCGGAAGAGGGTTGGCAGGACGGTGTGGCCCGTCGCTGGTTCGGTGGGGGTGCCGACCTGACGCCGTATTACCTGTACGCCGAGGATGCACGGCATTTTCACGAGACACTTGCGACGGCATGTGACGACTACCGGGATGACGCCTACGCGCGCTTCAAGTCCGAGTGCGATGGCTACTTCCGGAGCCCACACCGCGACGAGGCTCGTGGGATCGGCGGGATCTTCTTCGACTACCTCGAGCAGGACCTGGAGAAGGTGTTCGAGTTCGTTCAGGGTGTCGGCCGCGCGTTTCTTCCGTCCTACCTACCGATCGTCGAGCGACGTCGCGACGAGGCCTGGAGCGAGCATCATCGGGAATGGCAACTTCTGCGACGCGGGCGCTACGTCGAGTTCAATCTGGTCCACGATCGCGGCACGTTGTTCGGTCTCGAGACCGGTGGGCGGACCGAGGCGATTCTGATGTCCCTACCGCCGACGGCGAACTGGCGTTACAACTATCAGCCCGAGGCCGGCAGTCCGGAAGCCCAGTTGGTCGATGTGCTGAAGCACCCGCGCGATTGGATCGAACGCTAGCGCGGACGTCAGGGCTGCTCGCCGGCGCGGACAACGAGCCGGTCTTTAATCTCCACATCGCTCCAACGGAAGTTCTTGCCACCGCTCCGGATCTGCAGGTCATAACGCCCCGCCGCCATGGTGATCGGTTGACCCAGAGGGGCGGTAACGATCCACTCACCACCCCCGGGCCGGAAGACGGAGACGCTGTCAGCGCTACCGACCTGAATGGCACGTGCCACGCGCCGCAACTCGGTTCGGAGGCGACGTCGACCATCGACGGTGTGAAGCGGACCGACGCAGATCAGGTTTGAGGTTCGTGTCTTATCGAGACCGACCCCGACGACGTGAATCTCATTGGCGATGCCCTGATACAGGAGTCGCGCAGCGGCGGCGCAAGGATCTCCACCGCAGTTTTCATAGCTGCCGGTCACCAGCACGACAATCGTGTACGCGTCCTTGTTGGCGTCGTCCTCCACGCGGCGAAGCGTGTCGGCGATGGGGGAGTACCCCCCCGGGCGAAGCAGATCGAGGCTTCGCGATAGGCGGCGCAAATCGATCGGCTTCGTCGGCAGCAGCCTCGCGGAGTCACGGCAATTCCGTTGCGACTCGGGAGCGATTCCGAAGGCCCGCAAACCCAGCTTCACGTCGTCTTTCTCGAGAATTTCGAGCGCATCGATCAGTTCCTGGCGGACGGCGCGAAGCCGCGATGCGTTTCCGAGCGATTCACCCATGGCCGAAGAACTGTCCAGGAGGACCAGCACTTCCCGGCGTCTGGTTCTGGGCTTGGTCGAAGACGACGCGCTCGGATCGACCTGCAAGCTGGCGGGTTCCAGGAGGAGATCCAGGTTCACATCGGTCGGTCCAGCGACCCGTCGACCCGGGAGCCACCGCTCACCGACGAGCCCCTGTTCGTGGACGAAACCGGCGATGTCGTAGACGCCCTCTTCGATCTCGATCGTCTCACCGCTGCCCGCCACCTGGATCGGACGACGTCGATCCCCGACCCGATAGACGTGGAACCAACCCCGATCGAGACTCTGGCCGCCGTTCTTGATGTTGATCGTCAATCGTGTGGCGGCCTGGGGTCTCAGCTCGACCTCGCGGCGGGTCTCGCCGCGCACGACCAGGTCGCGAATCCAGCGGACCGGGTCTCGTCTACTGGATTGCCGATCGTAGAGCGCGATGTCGTAGCGACCTTCCGGGAGGCCGAGCGGCTCACCGGACCGACCCTCACGAAACGGACGACGAGATTCACCCGTGCGGAACACGGCGAATCTGACCCCCGAGTCCTCCCGCTGTCGACCGTTCTCGACGATCTCCAGGGTCAACCGTGTCGGCGGAAGTCCCATCTCGATCGCATCGCTCGTCCGATTCTCGATCAGGTAGTTCTCGAGCCACGTGGACTTCAGGCCACGCCCGTCCCGCAGTTTCACCTCGATGTCGTAGTAGCCGGGCTCCAGTACGACCGTGGTGCCGGGGCGACGGGTGGTCAGCGGCTTACCCCGTTTGCCTGCCTCATGGATCTGATACTGCGCGGCAAATCGTGGCGCGGGTTCACCCCCACGGGTGATGTCCAACTGAAGCTCTGCCTCGGCCAACTTGAAATCGACCTTCACCACGTACTTGCCTGCGACGTTGACCTTCTTGAAGGTCCGTCGGCCGATCACCAGATCGTTCTTGTAGTGCACGACGATGTCGTAGGTTCCAGCCTCGACCCGTACCGTCTTCTCGGGGTGTCCCCAGCCAAGGTACTGTTCCCGTTTCTCAGGCTCGTAGATGTAGAACTTGCATCGTGTCGGCTCGAGGAGGGGCTCGCCAAGAAGCGTCACCTTGAGGGAGACGGTGGCACGGGATCCCTGCCCAAGCGAAGGAACCCAGGCCCCCAGGAGACAGAGAACGACCCCGCAGGAAACCAGGAGACGTCTCGGGTCGGGGGCAGTCATCGCTTCGCATTCTAACCACAGGACCGGTCGGATGTCCGCTAACGTCGGTTCGCGTATCCTGGGGTCGAGGGAATTTGGATGAGAAACGGTCGCAGATTCCGGAGCCGAGCCGCCATGGGCGCAGGACTGTGGGTGCTGCTGCTGGCGGTCGCGTGTAGCGGAGGAGCGTCTCCGACCGCTCCGCCAGCCCCCCCCGGCGATGTGCTGTTGGTGATCCTGGACACGACCCGCGCCGACCACCTGTCGTCCTATGGCTATTCGGAGATAACGACCCCCAATCTAGACCGGCTCGCAGGGGACGGAACCCGCTATTCGAACGCCTGGTCACAGGCTCCGTGGACCCTGCCGGCCGTCGCGACGATCCTGACCGGCGAGCCTCCGTATCAGCATGGTGCCGGGCGCCACGAGGGGGCGACCTTCCCCATCCGTGATGACATTCCGACGCTGGCGGAGCGTCTGCAAGTGACCGGTTACCGGACAGGGGCGTTCATCAACGTCATCTGGTGTAGCCCCGAGCTGTCCTCGCTCGATCGCGGCTTCGATCGATACGACTTCGCCACCAGCGATGCCAGCAACGTCGGGCAACGATCGGCCGAGGAGACGACGACCGCGGCGATCGACTGGATCGACGAGATCGGCTCGGATCCCGCATTCCTGGTCGTTCACTACTTCGATCCCCACCTGAGCTACGACCCGCCCGCGCCCTACGACGGGCAGTTCGGAGGCGGCCTGGGTCGCCGGGTGCCGCCGGGCTTCGGCTCGGCCGGGCAGGTGTTCGGAGTTCGTGGAGGTCAGATCCGTCTCGACGAGCGAGAGCGCAAGGCGCTGGTCGCTCGCTACGACGGCGAGTTGGCCTACACCGATGCCCAGTTCGGCCGTCTGAGGTCCGAGCTCGAGGCCCGTGGCCGCTGGGACGACGCACTCGTCGTTGTCGTGGCCGATCACGGAGAGGAGTTCTGGGATCACGGTGGGTTCGAGCATGGCCACAGCCATCATCGCGAGCTGCTCCGCGTGCCTCTGATCGTCAAGCGGCCGGGAGACCCCGGGGGGACGGTTGCTCCGGAGAGGGTGCGTCAACTCGAGATCGCTCCGACCGTGCTGAGTTTCGCCGGACTCGATTCGACGTTGCCGGGGTTTGTCCTGGGTCAGGGGTCGGCGGCAGAGGCGATCGCCGAGGGAAGTCTCTGGAGTGGCGATCTGTATTCGATCCGAACCGATGCCGGCACGTTGATGATGCGTCGTTCGACCGGTGACACGTCGTTCTACGCCGCCGACGATCCCGGGGAGTTCCAGTCCGGGTCCGTCGACCCGGCCATGCCGGGGCTGCAGGAACGGCTCGACGCGATTCCGCGTCCTCGTGTTCAGGCACCGAGCGAGATGACGGATGAACAACGAGCGCGCCTGAAGTCGCTGGGGTACCTATAGCCGGTCTTTACTGGATGTAGCCGAGGGAACGAAGACGGTCCTCGTAGCGCTCCTCGGCGGGGGATGTCTCCAGTACATCGAAGTGGGCGCGCCCGTCCCCGTGGGTCTCCACACTCCGGATCGTTCGATCGCCGAGGAGTCCCCGTACGACCCGTCCCGGCATATCCTCGGCCACCGGTAGGTCCAGAGCGGCCAGGACCGTCGGCGCGAAATCAAGCTGCCGGATCTCGCCAAGATCGGCCCCGGCCGGGACACCGGGACCCGCGGCGATCAGGATCCCCTCGGGCTGATGATCGCCGGACGGGTTCTGGCCCGGTCGCGGAAGGAAACCCGTCCCGCGCATTCCGTGATCCGAGATCAACAGCACCAACGTCTCGGGCGAGAGGCGTGACAGCAGCTCCCCGGTCCATGTGTCGAGCTGTCGATAGATATTGGGGATCGTCTCTGCCAGCCGATCACCGGCCGGGTTGGGGCCTCGAAGTTGTTCGGGCTCCAGATGATGCCAGAAGACATGTCCCACGACGTCACTGAGGATGAACACCGTCGCAAACAGGTCCGGCTGCCCGTTGCGATCGAGAAGCTCGACGGCAAACCGAGCATTGCTGGCGTCGGTGGCATAGCCGTGACGAAGGACGCTGGGGCCGTGGAAGATCACGGGGCGTGTGGCCAGCATCATCTCGGTTCGTTCGCGCTGGTCGAACGCTGCCAGGTGGGCCAGGGTCTCGGGAGTGACATCCTGGGCGGTAACCGCCTGGGGTCGTAACGATTCCGCGAGCTCCGGTGGAAACGTCAACTGGTAACTCTCGCGATCGGGTCGCTTCGCCCAGTGATCCCAGCGGTTGTCGGCGAGGTGGTCGCTGACGAGCCAGCCGTGCACCGGCTCGGCGGGCCAGGTGGTCCACCAACCGACCATCCCGACTTCCCGTTCGTGACGGGAAGCGATGGTCCAGAGAGGGGCACGCTGCCGGTGGATCGTCGCTGCCAGGATCGGGAGACCGGTCTGGGGGTCCGGGAGTTGGAAGTCGTGGATCCCGTGATCCGCCGGTGGGAAGCCGGTGGCGAGGGTGGTCCAGAGAGCAGGGGACCGCAGGGGTGGTTCCGCCAGCAGCACGCCACGGCCGCCTCGATCGAGAAGCGCCTGGACGTTGGGAAGCTGGCCCGCCCGCAGTAGCGGCTCCATCACGGCCCAGGTCGCCCCATCCCAGCCGATGATGGCCACCTGCGGAGGCGAGGATTCCGGGTCATCGGTGGCCTCGCAGCCGCCCAGGAAGAGCGACGAAAGCACGAGGAGAGCCCATGCGGCCCACCGCGAGAGCCCGGGAAAGAGCGATCCCGCCGACACCGATCCCGTCGCTGGTTCGAGGCGCATCCGGGTCTCCCAAAAACGGGCGCTGCAAGAATCGCCCGGCAAGGATACAATGCCGCCTCCCGATGGCCCTCCTGCCGTCTCTTAAGTGGTTGAGATGGAGGCGCGGACAGGATAAGGTTTCGCGTCAGGGGCCTTGAATTACGTTTGCCGATGACATGGGAAGAGGGGTTGCCATGCAGCTGCAAGACGATCAGATCCTCGACAGCTGTCGTGAGCTCTGGAAGACGACGCTCGGTCTGGGCCTGATGCCGAACGAGGAATCGGGTTCGGACGGTGAACAGGCAGCGTTCGCAAGCTACGTGAAGGTCTCAGGCGACTTTCGCGGAGCGATCATCCTTGAGTGTCCAGCACAGATCGCCCGTCACGCCGCCGCGATGCTCTTCGAAACCGATTCCGAAACCATCCCGGAAGACGAGATGCAAGACGCGGTCGAAGAGTTGACCCGCATCGTCGGCAAGGGAATCCAGAAACAGTTTTTCGATCCGGGTAAGGTCTCGGCGCCGAAGCCGCTTCGACACGACGACGCCACGTCGCCCGTCTGTGCCATGGAAGAGCGCTGCAACCTGCACCTTTTCTCCGAGGGGCTGCCGATCAGGATCGCGATCCTGGAGTCGAGCCAGACGACCGCTGCGGCGGCCTCGGAACCTTCGGCGTCAACGCAGACCTGAAGCCCGCAACCGCCACACCACTCACCACAAGAAGCGAACCGACGACCACTTCGATGGTAAACGGTTCACCAAGTAGCGTTCCGATCAAGACGGCGATGACCGGAACGATGAACGCCACCAGCGCGACCCGACGCGCCTGCATTCGAGATAGCAGCCAGTAGTACAGCGTGAACGTGACCGCGGAGCCCGCGATCGTCAGGTAGAGCAGCGCCAGCACGGATGTGCGGTCCAGTCGGATCAACGCGAGATCCTCGCTGCTGGCCGAAACGACTCCCATGATCACGCCCGCCAGGATCATCGGCGGTGCCGTGAGTGAAAGGGCATGGATCCCTTTTCCCCAACGCTTGATCGCGACACTGGCGATCGCGGACGCGAGGGGTGCCAGAAGCATGACGAACGACGCCTCCCGCACGCGAGTGCCCCCGAGTTGGTCGAAGTCCGCGCTATAGAGAACCGCGACGCCCGTGAACCCGACCAACGCGCCGACCCCGTCCGCCCAACCCAGACGCTCGTCGGGAAGCAGGAAGTGGCCGAGGATCGACACAAATAACGGGTAGGTTGCGAACAGGACCGCGGCAAGACCCGACGGAACCCATTGCTCGCCCCAGTAGACCACCCCGTAGGAGACGCAGAACGATAGAACCCCATTGACGATCCAGAGGGTTCGTTCGTTGGGGAGCCGACCCATGCGGACGCCGAGCAATCTGGCGAGAAACGCCAGCAGGACCCCAGCGATGAAAAAGCGGATCGCCACCCCGGCGAACGGAGGGATCCCCTCCAGCCCGACACGAATGACCGACCAGGTCGTTCCCCAGATAAGACAGAGTGCGGCGAAGACGGCCAGCCGCAGGGCGCGTGCGGAAGACATCTAGTCTCCCCGCAGAACTCTCTCCAGATAATCTGCGTAGGGGTTGCGGCCCGCGCGGCGAATCGCTTCCTGCAGCATCGCCTCGTCGATGAAGCCCATATTGAATGCGACCTCCTCGACGCACGCCACCATCAGGCCCTGGCGCTCCTCCAGTGCTTGAATGTAGTTGGAGGCCTGCATCAGCGAAGCATAGGTGCCTGTGTCCAGCCAGGCGTAGCCGCGCCCCAGAACCTCGGCGTGGAGCTGTTTCCGTTCGAGGTAAGCACGGTTGACGTCGGTGATCTCGAGTTCGCCCCGCGGAGAGGGGCGGAGACCCTCGGCGATCTTCACGACGGAGTTGTCGTAGAAGTAGAGGCCGGTGACTGCGTAGTTCGATGTGGGTGCCGCGGGCTTTTCTTCGATGGCGGTCGCCCGACCGTCGTCATCCAGGTTGACGACGCCATAGCGGGTAGGGTCCCGCACCCGGTAGGCAAATACGGTGGCTCCCGTCGTCCGTTGCGACGCTTGCGCCAGGACATCCGGGAGCCCGTGTCCGAAGAACACGTTGTCGCCGAGCGCCAGCGCGACACGCTGGTCCGCGATGAAGTCGCGGCCGATCAGGAACGCCTGTGCCAGCCCGCCGGGATGCGGTTGCACGGCGTAATGAAGCGAGAGGCCGAGTTGCGACCCGTCGCCGAGCAAGCGCTCGAATATTTCGCGGTCTTCGGGCGTGGAGATGATCAGAATCTCGCGGATCCCCGCCAGCATCAGCGTCGAGAGCGGGTAGTAGATCATCGGCTTGTTGTAGATCGGGATCAGCTGCTTGCTGACCGCGATCGTCAACGGGTAGAGCCGGGATCCACTGCCACCGGCCAGGATGATGCCCTTCATCCGTCCCTCCGTCCGAGACGCTCGCGTCCGTAACGCGCGCGCTCCTGGATCGTCCGACACCAATCTCGATGATCGACATACCAGTCCACGGTCTTGGCGATGGCGTCTGAAAACTTGTGCCGGGCGCTCCACCCCAACTCGTCGTGAATCTTCCTTGCATCGATCGCATAGCGTCGATCGTGCCCCGGTCGATCGGCTACGAAGGTCTTGAGGTCTTTGTAGCTCGTTGCCGTCGGCAGCCGTTCCTCGAGTCGATCGCAGATCGCATCGACGATCTCCACGTTGGTGTGCTCGTTTCCACCACCGATGTTGTAGCTCTCGCCGACGCGACCGCGCTCCAGGACGGTCAGGATCGCATCGCAGTGGTCCGCAACAAATAACCAATCGCGAACGTTCTTCCCGTCCCCGTAGATGGGGAGAGGCTGGCCATCCAGAGCGTTGAGAATCATCAACGGAATAAGCTTCTCCGGAAACTGATAAGGCCCGTAGTTATTCGAGCAGTTGGTGATCAGGATCGGAAGGTCGTAGGTTCGATGGAACGCTCGAACGAGGTGGTCTGCCGCAGCCTTCGATGCCGCGTAGGGCGAGTTTGGGGCGTACGGAGTCGTCTCCGAGAACAGACCCTCCGCGCCGAGCGATCCGAACACCTCGTCGGTGGAGACGTGGAGGAACCTGAAGCGATCCGAGGACTTACGTTTTGCCAGGTATCGACGCACCTCGTTGAGCAGTACCGTCGTTCCGACGACGTTGGTATCGACGAACGGTCGTGGAGAGTCGATCGAGCGATCGACATGGGTCTCCGCCGCCAGGTTGACGACGGCGTCGGGCTGATGCTCCCGAAGCAAACGGGCGACCAGATCGCCATCGCCGATATCGCCCTCGACGAACGTGAGGGTCTCGGCCGCTTCGAGGTTCTCGCGGCAGCCCGCGTAGGTCAGGGCGTCGAGGGCAATCACGCGCTCCGCGACGCCGAGCGCGGCGCGCACGAAATTGGAGCCGATGAAGCCGGCGGCGCCGGTGACGAGGAGGTTGCGCATCGGGTCCATCCTACAGGATCGACCCGATGCGCCGCGAACGGGTCAGGAGCCGCTGATGTTTCGCAACGAGATGCCGCCGCTACCGGTATCCAGATCAACCCGCGCCGATCCGCCGCCGACTACGAGGCGCAACTCGTTGCGCTCCTTGTGCCGTACGTCGACGTCGCCGGTGAGGTTGTAGTCGATACCGCCGGAGCCGGTATCGGCATTCACGGTGGCCGACATGTTATCCGGCACGAGGAGGGCGATTCGTCCACTACCGGTGTCGACCACGAACTTGCCATCGCCCATTTCGACGAGACTGAGTTTCACGTCGCCGCTGCCGGTGTCGATGCTGGCGTTCTCCGCGACCACGTCGAGCGCGATCACGTCGCCGCTCCCGGTATCGATATCCAACGCATCGGTCTCGACCTGATTGAGTTGGACATCGCCACTTCCGGTATCGACGAGTACCCGAGAGACGCGAAGGTCGAACCCCTCGACATCCCCGCTCCCGGTGTCGACCGATAGTTTGCCGTGGATCTTCTCCACGAGAACGTCACCGCTGCCGGTATCGACGCCCAGGTCGCCATCGATGGCGATCGCCGTGACGCTTCCGGAGCTGCCGTCGAGAATGAGGTCGCCGGTCACGTTGTTGGCCGCGATGGAGCCAACCCCGTTTTCGATCACGAGGGATCGACCCTCGGGTACGGTGATCTCGAGATCGGCCCAGACCTGCAGGCCGGAACCCGAGCGGCTGACCTGGATCTTGTCGCTTCCCGAGATCGCACTGATCAGCGAGCTGAGGATGCCCCGGTCGGAACTCGTATTGAAGGACATCGACGTGCGATTGCTCTCCATCTCGGGGTAGACGTAGCGTTTGTGTTTGTCGGTAGGGAAGACGATCGACAGAGCGTCGGATTCCTCATCGAACGTGACGATTCCCGTGCTGGCATCGGAGCCTCGAACACGGACCTTCACCTCGAACGTATCGCCACCACCCTTGACCACCACGCCTCCGATGAGGTTGGCCACGGTCAAGCGATCTCCGGAGAACGAAAAGGACTCGCTGTAGTCGGCTGCGGCTATCGTGCAGGCCAACAGGCAGGCGACGGTAGCGAAAGTCAGGACGGATACGATTCTTGAGAACTTCGGCATCATGGCTCCTCTCGGCCCGACACGGGGCCACCCACCTTACTAACGCCCGCCATCGATCGTTGGTTGCATCATTTTTTCAGATCGTCCTCGGGTCGGGCATAATCCAGGAATGCTGAACTGGGTAGAGATCGACGCCGCCGCTTTACGACACAATCTCGGTGTTTTTCGCGAGCGGCTGGGCAGCGGACCCTTGCTCGGGGCCGTCGTGAAATCCAACGCTTACGGGCACGGTGCCGCTCCGGTGGCGGCGCTGGCGACGCGGTTCGGGGCCGATTGGCTTTGCGTCAATCACGTCGACGAGGGTCTGGCCCTGCGGGCCGAGGGCCACCAGGTTCCGATCCTCGTGATGGGGTACACGCCCGGAGACCGGCTCCGGGATCTGGTCCGAAACGACCTGCGGCCCGTGCTCTATGACCTAGCACCGATCGAGCGGTTGGCGGAGGTCGCAGCCGCCGACGGTCAGACGGTTCCGATCCATCTAAAAGTGGAGACCGGGACCCATCGACAGGGGATCCCGGCCTCAGAAGTCGTCGCGATCGCCACGCGGATACGAGACCTACAGGGTGTTCGCCTCGAAGGCCTCTCGTCACACTTTGCCAACATCGAGGACACGACCGATCACGGTTACGCTCTGCGACAGTTGGAGACCTACCGGTCCATCGATGCTCAGCTGAGAGACGCGGACCTCGCCGCGCCCATTCGTCACACCGCTTGCAGCGCCGCCGCGCTCCTCCTGGAGAGTACCCATCTGGAACTCGCCCGTGTGGGCATCGGCATGTACGGCGTCTGGCCGTCCCGCGAGACGCTGGTTTCCTGTCGAGAGCTGTTCGAGACGGAGATCGAGCTCCACCCGGTCATGAGTTGGAAGACGCGCATCGCTCAGATCCGTGATGTGCCGGAGGGCGAGTTCGTCGGCTACGGCTGTACCTATCGAACGACGCGGGCATCCCGCATCGCCGTGCTGCCCATCGGCTACCACGAGGGGTACCGTCGGTCGCTCTCCGGCGTGGCTCATGTGCTCATCGCCGGGCGCCGGGCGCCGTTACGTGGCCGCATCTGCATGAACATGTCGATGGTCGATGTCAGTGATATCCCCGCTCTATCGACCGATGATGAGGTCGTCCTGCTCGGTCGTCAGGGGGACGATCGGATTACGGTCGAGCAGCTATCCGAGTGGAGTGGGACGATTCCCTACGAATTCTTGACCGGAATTCACAGTTCGCTTCCGCGTGTCGTCGTCAACGACTTGCCGTGATGACCAGGGCGCCTTCGCGCTCGTAGAGTTGACGGGCCAGACGAATAGTCTCCGGCGGATGACCGAGAAACTTCGCCGGATCGAACGGACGGTGATCGTAGAAGCGATAACGACGGATGTCGTTGTAGCCATTCCGTCCGAGGAGCGTATTCCACTGCACGCCGGAGAGGAACTGCGGGTACTCGTAGTCGTGTGTGATGGCGTCGATCAGGCTGTCGGCTACGCGGCTCTCACGATAGAGGTGCGAGATCGTGGTCAGCGTGCCGCCGGGTTCCAATGCGCCGTGGAGCGCGCGCAACGTCCCCTCGACATCGGGCACGAAGTAGAGCGCGTCGAGGGCGAAGATATGCGTGAACGTCGCCCCCCGCAGTGCATCGGTCAATGCCTCGTCCATCCGGAGCTGATGGAAGCGGATCCGTGAATCGTTGCCGTGACGTCGTTGAGCGACCGCGAGGCCCTCGGCGGATGGGTCGATCCCCAGATAGCGGGCTCCGCTGGCCGTGAGGATCTCGGAGGTCCAGCCGGTGCCACACCCGAAGTAGAGAACCCTCGACGCCTTGTCCAGGCCCATCAGGAGTTCGACGACCTGGCGAACCACGTCCTCCTTGCCGGCCTGCCAGGTGACGGCGCCACCCTCCTGGTACATATCGTCGAATCCGGCCATGGGAAGACCCTCCGGCCGCGATTCTGTCACCGGCATGGGGCTGGAGCAAGGATCTCGACGCTTCTGATCAACTCTCGCTTGCTTTTTTGGCCCCGTCGGACGCAGAATTCATTTGGGTCCACCGGGACCATGTGGACTTCAATAGAGCGATGAAACACAAACCCATCAAGGTCGATTGGGGCGAACTCGAGATCGCCTTCAATAATCAGAACGAAGAACTCGTCTATTGTCTTGACCTGGTGACCGGTTACGTCACTCTGGAAGGCGAAGGCGAGGACAGCGAATCCGATCAGGATGACGCCCACTTCGATGCGCATGCCGTGTTCTCCAAGCCGCTCGACGACTCGACGCTGCGTCCGCGAATCCACTGCCTGGCCGTCGACACGAAGCTGCGGTGGATGATCCGATTCATCAACGAAGCCGAGGATGCCGATGCCGGCGACCGGAAGTTATTGAAAGAGGCCCTGGAGGCCGACGACGCGCCGGCGGAATTGAAGCGAGTCCTCAACGAACATACCGAGACGCGGGACGCCTGGTTCCTGTTCCGTGCCGAGCGTGGTCGCGATGCGATCGAACGCTGGCTTGTGAAGAAGGGCGTGACGCCCATCGAGCCGCCGCCCTGGCGGTCGACCTAGCCGCCCTCCCCGCGACAGGCCTCACACTCACACATCTCGCGAAGCGTACGATAGGTGTAGATCCCGGTATCGTGGCCGTCACTCCAACGGATTCCGATCCCGTACTGGCCGACGGCGTGGATGGCCATCGCGGCGATATCCGCGGCCACCCGCGAGTCGTCGAGGATCTTCCTCCCGCTCATCTCGTCCACGCAGACAGCGCAGGGGCACGCGCAGCGTAGTCGGTGGTTCGATAGGTAGGTCTCGTGATCGTCGTCCCAGACGATTCCGATCTCACCATTGGGGAAGGGGGTAATACGTGTCGGCTTCACGCCTCGGTCGTTTCGATGTAGTCGCAGTTCTCCGCGTCACACATCAGCTGCCGGCCATGTTTCTTCGTGATTTTCTCGACGAGGAACGGGCTCTCACAATCAGGGCACGCCTTGTCGATCGGCTTTTTCCACGTCACGAAGCTGCAATCGGGGTATGCGCCACAGCCGTAGAACAACTTGCCACGCTTGCTACGACGCTCGACAACCTTCGCCTTGCCACACTCCGGGCAGTCGATGTCGGTCTCTTTCATCTTCACGTAGCGACACTTGGGGTAGGTCGAACAGGCGGTGAATTCGCCGAACCGTCCCTGTTTGACCGCCAACTTGGCGTCACATCGTGGGCAGGATTCGTCCAGAAGCACATCGGCCTTGGCCTCGGCCTTGCCGTCCTTGCCGACCATGATCTTGCGGGTGGTCTTGCAGTCGGGATAACCGGAGCACGCGAGGAACTGTCCGAAGCGTCCACGTCGCAACACCATCGCCTGACCGCAGTTCTCGCAGGGTTCCGCTTCGGTCTCGATGGGATTAGGTTCTTGAAGTGCCCGGGCCGCCTTGGCGGCGGCCGGCATCGATGCACGATCGTCGGCACCGGCGTCGGTTGAGTCGCCCAGGTCTCTCGTGTTCTTGCACTCGGGATACGCGGAGCAGGCGAGGAAGTGACCGAATCGGCCCCACTTCATCACCATCATTTCACCACATTTGTCGCACTTGTGATCGGTCGGGATCGCCTCGGCCTTGACGTTCCGCATCTCAACGCGGGCCGTCTCGAGGTCCTTCTCGAAGCTGACGGAAAACTCCTTCAGCGCCTCGATCCAGTTGAGGTCGCCCTCCTCGATGCGATCCAGCTCTTCTTCCATCCGGGCCGTGTAACCGACATCGATCAACTGACCGAACGAGTGAACCATCAGGTCGTTCACGAGCAGCCCGAGTTCGGTCGGACGGAATCGGCGGCCATCCTTGTCCACGTAGCTCCGATCCATGATCGTGCTGAGGATCTGGGCGTAGGTCGAAGGACGACCGATCCCGTTCTCTTCGAGCTCCTTGACCAGGGTCGCTTCGGAGAAGCGCGGCGGGGGCTGGGTGAAGTGCTGTTTGGGTAGCAACTCCGCCAGATCCAGCTCCTGTCCCTCGACGAGGGCCGGCAGGCGACGGTCGGTGGACTCGTCTCCCTCGCCGTCTTCCTTTTCTTTCTTCTTCTCGTCTTCGCCCTTGGCCTCGGAGTAGACCGCGAGGAATCCCGAAGACTTGAGGACCTGACCGTTGGCGCGGAACGTGTAGGACCCTGCCTCGATATCGGCGCGGGTGACATCGAAGACGGCGGACTCCATCTGCGAGGCGACGAATCGGTTCCAGATCAGGGTGTAGAGGCGCCACTCGTCGCGACCGACAAACGGTTTGACCACATCGGGTGTCAGCTCCATCGACGTCGGGCGGATCGCCTCGTGCGCTTCCTGGGCTTGCTTTGCGACCTTGTAGGCCCGGGGTTTTTCCGGAGCGGCCTCTTTGCCGTACTGCTTGTGGATGAACTCACGGACGTCGGCGATCGCCTCGTCGGAGACTCGCGTCGAGTCGGTTCGCATGTAGGTGATCAGGCCGACCGTCCCGCGGTCGCCGATCTCTCGACCCTCGTAGAGCCCCTGCGCCACGCGCATCGCTTTCTGGACCGGGAAGCCCAGACGGCGGGACGCATCTTGTTGGAGTTTCGATGTGATGAAGGGGGGTAGGGGATGCTTCTTCTTCTCGCGGGCCTGGACCGAGACCACCTTGAAGGGCGTGCTGTCGGCCGTCCGCTCGATCTTCAGTTCGACCGCATCCTTGGGGCCGTCCTCGACCGGGGTGACCTCCTGGACGTTCCAGCCCAGGTCGCCGAGCACCGTTCCCATCCCCTTGTGAGAGTCGATCTCGACCTTCTTGCCGTCCTTCATGAGGAGTTTGGCGCGGAAGGGCGGCGGGGCGTCGGCGCTCAGTCCGGCGTTCAGGGACCAGTACTCGTCCGACTTGAACGCCAGGATCTGCCGTTCGCGTTCGCAGATGATCCGAAGTGCCACACTCTGCACGCGACCGGCAGACAGGCCGCGGCGGACCTTGTCCCACAGCAGCGGACTGATCTTGTATCCGACGAGTCGGTCGAGGATGCGACGGGCCTGCTGGGCCTCGACCTTGTCCACATCGATTTCGAGGGGCTCCTCGAACGCCTGCAGGATCGCCCGTTTGGTGATCTCGTTGAAAAGGACCCGGTGGAACTTCGCGTCGGTCGACTTGGCCAGCTCGGCCTGGAGGTGCCAGCAGATCGCCTCGCCTTCGCGATCCGGGTCAGCGGCGAGGTAGATCGCCGACGCCTTGCGGGCTTCCTTTCTCAGGTCTACCAGGGTCTTTTTCTTGTCGGGGAGCGCCGTGTAAGTCGGCTCGAAGGTCTCTTCGTCGACGCCCAGCTCTCGCTTGGGAAGGTCGCGAACGTGCCCCATCGAGGCACGGACGATGAAGCCCTTGCCCAGGAACTTGTTGATAGTCTTGGCCTTAGCCGGTGACTCAACGATGACGAGTGAGATACCCATCGGTTAGCTGTCCCTCCGAGGCCGGGAAAGATAATACCCAGGTGCCGGTTCATCAACCGCGGCGCGAAACTGCAAGCCCATCAGGGCTGCCTGCAGTCTTGCCACGCCAAATGGCACCCGGTCGGCGATCTGATCGACATGGAACGGCTCCACGTCGTCGAGTATTCCTAGCACGGATTTCTCATCGGTGGAGAGGCCGTCCAGGGCGGGATCGGGATAAGTGTTTGTATTGCAACGTTTTAGGGGCCGTCCGGCCATGGGAAACGCCTCCACGACGTCCTCCAGACTTTCGACCAGGGCGGCGCCGTCCCGGATCAGGCGGTGGCATCCGGCGGATTTTGCCGACGTGATCGGGCCCGGAATCGCCAGGACCTCTCGCCCCTGATCGAGGGCGTGGGTCGCGGTGGTCAGCGAGCCCGAGCGAACCGCGGCCTCGACCACCACCACCACGGAACATAGGCCACTGATCAGTCGATTCCGTCGTGGGAAATGGCCGGCGGAGGGCTCCTGCTCCAGGGGGAACTCACTAACGATCGCGCCACGATCGGCGATCCGATCGAAAAGCGGAGCGTGCTCCGGCGGGTAGGGCCGCAGGAGGCCCGCACCGGTGACGGCGACCGTCCGGCCACCGGACTCCACGGCCGTCTGATGGGCCAACCCGTCGATACCGCGGGCTCCGCCGGAGACCGTCTCGATCTCTCGCTCGCTGAGTCGTTCCGCCAGCGCGACCGCCACACGTCGACCATACGCCGTCGGTGTCCGGGAGCCGACGACGGCGACTCGCGGCCCCACGACGGGAAGCTCTCCCCGCACCCACAGCACGAAGGGTGGGTCGTGGATCTCCTTCAAGAGTGTCGGGTAGCGAGGGGAGTCTCTCGGAATGATCTGGATCCCGAGACGCCGGGCATGACGGAGTTCGTGTGCGGCCCGACGCCGGACACTCCGCCGTGCGTGGTCGTAGGCGGCAGCCCGCTTTCCGACCCCCACGCGAGCGGCCGGGAGATCCGGGATCGCGTCGGCTGGGTATCCCGCCTCCATCAGCCGCGAGAAACGGAGCGGGCCCACCTCCGGCAACAACGCCAGCGCAACCCAGACCGCAGGATCGAGGGACATCTTCGGCTCCCGGAGGCCTCCTCAGCCTGCCGGCGTCCGGGTCGAGGGGCAACCCCAGGGTCGCAGCATCGGGTTTCGCATCCGTTGATTATGATCATCCGGAACCTATATTGACCCCAGGCCATCTGCCGGGGGGCAATGGCAGGTCGGGGTCCAGTGAGACGTTTGACACAGATTGGTGTCGCGATCGCCTGCGCGCTCGCTGTCACGGTTCTTCTTGCCGGACCTCATGAGGAGGCCGATGCGGCGTACCGTGGTGGAGATCACGCCCGGGCCCTCGATCTCTACGAACGCGCCATCGCCGCGGGGAGCCAGGATCTTCAGGTCTGGCTGATGGCCGCCAGGCTCCACTCGTGGCAGGGCGACCTCGATCGCTCCATCGCCCGCTACGATCAGGTCGTTTCACGCTGGCCCGATAGCCGCGACGCAGCCCTCGGCCGCGCCACGGTTCTCGCGTGGGACGGTCGACACCAGGAATCGATCGAGTCCTTCGAATCATTGCTCGCACGTTCACCGGACGATCGCGAAGTCGAGCTTGGACTCGCACGTACGCTGTCCTGGGACGGTTCCTACGATCGTGCGCGTAGCCACTACGCCAATCTCCTCTCACGCGACGAAGGAGACGTCGACGCCCTCGTCGGGACCGGTAGCTGCTTCGCGTGGGAGGGTCGTCATCGGATCGCGCGAACCTGGTACGAGCGAGCCCTGGCGCTCGATCCGGACAACCGCGATGCCGAGATCGGCCGGGCGTACCTGGATCTCTGGTCCGGGGGGATCGGTCGCGCGACACGACGCACCCGTGAACTCGAGGCCCGTCACCCCGACGACCGCGAGGTTCTGAAGCTGGCTCGTCAGGTCGACGACGCCCGAGCACCCGTCGTCAGGGTGTGGGTGGATCAGCTTAGTGACACCGACGACAACACGCTGGATCGGTTCGGCGTTCGCGCGGGTTGGCGCGTTGCGGGCGGAACCGGCCTGGTCGTTGGCGCGGCGCGATTCGATATGCAGGACCCGACGGGAGAGGCCGCGATCGATGCGATCTGGGCCGCCCTCACCCAGGTCACCGGGCGTGGAAGTGAATTGACCCTCCACGCGGGTGTCGATCGTCTGGAGTCGACGACGGGAGAGCAGGACAGCGAGTTCGTCGGTGAGCTCTCTCACCTGTGGGGAACCAATCGGCGCTGGCAGTTCCAGTTGCGTGCGCGACGTAGCGCGGTGCGCTACTCGCCGACGATCACCGACAATCGGATCCTCTTCGACGACTACACGGCCTCAACACGCGGGCAACTCAACGATCGATGGCGACTGGCCCTCGAAGTCGGGACCAGTGACGTGTCTGACGGCAACAAACGTGACAACGCTCTGGCCTCCGTCACGTTCCGGGTGCCGACTTCAGCCGTTCGACTCGAACTCGGTTACACCGCCCGTTATTTTGACTACTCCCTGGACCTCGACAACGGATACTTCGACCCCGAGGGATTCTTCGCCCACGGGGCAAATATCCGGCTGCGAGACACGTTCGGACGGAAAGACTGCTACTACGAACTGGGACTGGCCATCGGCCTGCAGTCGTTCGAGCGCAGCGGTGTCAAGACGACGAACGACGTCTCCCAGCGTGTCGACTATCTCCTGGGTATTCCCATCGGTCGAGCAAACGCGTTTGAGTTCTACGGGGACTGGGGCGACTACGCCGCCCAGAACGCCGGCGGCTTCGAAAGCCGGCTTTACGGTCTTCGCTGGGTCTGGCGCGGAGTCCGACCATGACGCCGCGTAGGATCCTCGTCGCCGAGGACGACCCGGTCACCCGGCGATTCGTCGTGACGCTGCTGACCCGCGAATCGTTCGAGGTTCGCGAAGCGGAGGACGGCGAATCGGCATGGACCCAGATGGAGTCGTGGCGTCCCGACCTCGTGGTCACGGATGTGGTCATGCCATACCTCGACGGGTTCGATCTGTTGAGGCGAGCGAAGTCCAACGCGACCCTGCGAGACATCCCGATCGTCGTTCTTTCGATGAAGGACCGGGAGGAGGACATCGTCGCCGGCCTGGAAGCCGGGGCCGAGGACTACATCGTCAAACCGTTCCACGCGCGTGAACTCGTCGTTCGCATTCAGAAGATCCTCGCCCGCATCGGGGGGGGACGCTGATGTACACGATCCTCGCCTGGGCAATCATCGTAACGTCCGCGACCTTCTTGCTGCTGACGGTCGTGATCGTTGTCAGTAAAGCCTGGCGCGAGACGCTTGAACTTCGCTATCGCCGCCGGCGCAAACGGCTGGAGCCACAGGTCCTGCAATACGTTCATGGCGATCAGTCGACGATCTCCGATGTCATTCCCGATGCAACCGCGTCGGACGTTCCAGTACTCGAGCGAGTCCTGCTGGACAACATCCAGCAGGTGCGTGGGATCGAAAGAGAACGCATGACTCTGGCTCTTGACGATCTGGGATCCATCGACCGCTGGCTCGATCGTCTGGACCATCGACGATGGTGGTCTCGAGCCGCGGCGGCCGAGAAGCTCGGCCAGTCCGGGTCTCCCCGTGCCGCGGCGGGCCTGGTCCGTACCCTGAACGATGCGACGCCGGAGGTCCGTATGCGTGCGGCCAAGGGGCTTGGCGTGCTTGGCGGAGGCGACGCGATTCGTGTGTTGATAGGCGCACTCAATGAGCCCAATCGCTGGTCGACGATCCGCGTCGCGGACATTCTCACGGGCATGGGCCGAAGAGTGGTCGACGAGCTGACATCACGTTTCGATGAGCTGGAGACAAGTGGAAAACTCGCCGCACTCGATGTGCTGGGTCGCATCCGACCGCTGCAGAGCGTGCCATGGCTTGTCGGCCACCTGGACGATTCTCACCCCGACATCCGGGCACGTGCGTGCCACGCACTGGGATGCATCGCGGATCCTCATACTGCATCCGATCTAGCCCGCGCGCTGCAGGACGACGAGTGGCCGGTTCGCGCGATGGCGGCCAAGGCGCTGGGTCGAACCAAGTCAGCAGAGTCGTTAGGTGCGCTGAGAGGCGCGCTGGCGGATCAGGAGTGGTGGGTTCGCAGCAATGCGGCGCGAGCGCTCCGTTCGATCGGTCAGAGGGGTCTGCGGATTCTCGAGGAAGCGCTGGGCGACGACGATCGCTTCGCCCGTCACCAGGCCGTCCTCATGCTGCAGGAGTCCGGGGTGGTAGATGCCCGTATCGCGGAACTCAACCACCCCAACGACGAGGTTCGCGCGAAGGCCAAGCGATTCGCCCAACACCTGGTGGATGCGGGCCAGACCGACCGGCTCCAGGTTGCCGCCAGCGAGCACGCGACAGAGAAGGTTCGTGAAGCGCTCAAGGCGATCCTCTCCCATGGGGCCGGGGAGGCGTCCGCATGAACTGGACTCAGCTGGCCATCGATCTGATCTACGGATTCAACCTCTTCGTCTTGATCTATTTCATTGCGTTGAACAGCACCTATCTGCTGTTGTTCATCCTCTCGCTCCGCGCGGTCTTTGTTTTCGTTCGTCGAACATTCTTCTCCGACTACCAGCAGATCATGCAGTCGGAGATGACGTGGCCCATCTCCATCGTGGTCGCCGCCCACGATGAAGAGAAGACGATCGTCGAGACCGTCCGTTCGCTGATGATGGTCAACTACAGCGAGTTCGAGATCATCGTCGTCAACGACGGCTCCGACGACCGGACTCTCGATCGACTGTTGCGGGCGTTCGACTTGTCGAAGTTGGACAAGGTCTATCAGAAGAGCATCCCTACCGAGGAGATTCGCGGCGTCTATGGATCGTTGGTCCATGACCGGCTGATCGTCGTCGACAAGGTGCGTGGTGGAAAGTCGGACGCGTTGAATGCGGGCATCAATATTTGTCGCTACCCGTTGTTCTGTTCAGTCGATGCCGACTCGGTGATCGAGGACAACGCGCTATTGAGGGTCGTCAAGCCTTTCATGGAGCACCCCCAGGAGACCGTGGCCGTCGGGGGCATCGTGCGAATCGTCAACGGCTGTACCGTCAAGGACGGCCGCGTGACCCGCATCGCGCTTCCCGGGCAGCCGCTGCCGATCTTCCAGGTCGTGGAATACCTGCGTGCCTTCCTGAGCGGAAGGGTGGGGTGGAGCGTCTTGCGCTCGCTCCTGATCATCTCCGGTGCCTTTGGTGTCTATCGCAAGCACGAGGTCGTCGAGATCGGCGGCTATAGTCGAGACACCGAGACGGAGGATCTCGATCTCGTCGTTCGGCTCCATCGATTCCTCAAGCGCAAGAAAAGAAAGTACCGAGTCGTGTTCGTTCCCGACCCGGTCTGCTGGACCGAGGTTCCCTCGTCGCTCTCCGTGCTCCGTCGGCAGCGCAATCGGTGGCATCGCGGCCTGATCCAGGTGCTCTGGGAGAATCGTGGCGTGACCTTCAACCCTCGTTACGGGGGGTTGGGCATGCTGGCGTTTCCCCACATGGTGTTCTTCGAGATGTTGGGGCCGTTTATCGAGATCCTCGGCTATATCGTTGTCATTCTTGCGTACGCCCTGGGGCTATTGAATATCGAGTATTTCCTGTTGTTCCTCGCTGCGGCGATCCTCTATGGCATCTTTCTATCCGTGGCCGCCGTGCTCCTCGAGGAGATGTCGTTTCGGCGGTACCCAAGCTGGATGGACCTCACCAAGCTGATCGCATTCGGCATACTCGAGAACTTCGGCTACCGGCAGATGCTGTCGTTGTTCAAGGTGCGAGCGTTCTGGGATGTACTATGGCGTCGTCGAGGCTGGGGTCGGATGGATCGCGTGGGCTTCGGGCGAGACCCCAAGGAACCGACCGCCTCCGAACGAACATCCGGATAGAGACCATGCGACGATTGCTGCTCATCCTCGTCCTCTTCGGCGCGGGGGTCGCGCACTCCGCGGAACCTGACGACCCGTACGCATCGGCCCTAAAGGCCTACCGCGCCGATCGCTGGGACGAGGCGATCCAGATCCTCGAGACGGCGATCTCGGCCGGGTCCGAGGAGGTCGGTTACTACGCACTGCTTGGTTGGGCCTCGTTGAGGTCCGGCGCCCCGCAACCTGCGCAAGAGGCATTCGAGTGGGTGACGACCCGTCGTCCCGACGATGTCGACGCGCTGAAGGGCTTGGGGCTGGCCCAGCAACGGCTCGACGACCCCGTGGCGGCGAGGACGACGTGGCGCCGTGCGGCGGCTCTGGCCCCGGACGACGCGACGCTCGGCGCGTGGCTGGCGCGTCTTGAGGGAAGAGTCCTCGAGGAATCCCGACCCCGTCCGGCGACGGAGACGGATTCGATTCACGTGGTCGCTCGTGCGGGGGAGGCTCACTTCGAGGTCCGCCGACAGGGCGCCTGGGAACGTCTGTTCGTCCGCGGTGTCAATCTGGGGACCGCGCTACCCGGACGCTACCCCGCCGAGTTCCCGGACGACGAGGCGTTGTATCGCCAGTGGTTTGACGAGATGCGAGTGCTGGGGGCCAACGTCGTCCGCCTGTACACACTTCATCCGCCAAGCCTCTACCGAGCCCTGCGGGATCACAATCAACAGTATCCGAACCAGCGACTGTGGCTTGTACAGGGTGTGTGGACAGAGCTGCCGCCGGCCCACGACTATCACGACCCCGTGTTCGACACGGCCTTCCGCGACGAGA
The DNA here is from genome assembly GCA_029861955.1 of Acidobacteriota bacterium. Classification (NCBI taxonomy): domain Bacteria; kingdom Pseudomonadati; phylum Acidobacteriota; species Acidobacteriota bacterium. The sequence goes on along the minus strand of JAOTYK010000033.1, from coordinate 1,911 downwards.
TCCGTCGGGTGATCGATGCCATCCACGGCAACCTTCGGTTGCCGGAGCGTCCGGGGCACGCAGACGGGATCTACGATGTGGATGTCTCGGGCGATGTCCTGGCCTGGCTGCTCGGACGGGAGTGGGAGCCCTACTCCGTCGACGCGTTCGATCGACGCTACCCGGATCGAAACACGTTTAGCGGTCGTTACATCTCCACGGTCGGATCCGCGACTCCGATCGAGGCCTGGTTGGCCTCGACCCTGGAGACCGCCGCTCGACACGAGAGTGAGTACTACGGCAGCCAACACCCCGTTGGGTTTACGTCGTGGCCGACGTTGGATCCGCTGATCCACCCAACCGAGGCGACCGTCGAGGAAGAGCTGGCCATCCGCAAGCGGGCGGGGGAGCCCGACGACGCCGAGATCAAGGAGTATGACAACGACCTCTGTCAGGTCGATGCGACCCGAATCGTTTCGACGAGCCGGCATCGTGCCGGGACCTACGCCTCTTATCACGCCTATCCGTACTATCCGGAGTTCATGTTGTTGGACCCGGGCTACGCAGAGGCTCGCGATGACGAGGGCGTGGCTCGTTACCTGGGTTATCTCCAGGCGCTTCGTCGTCATCACGGCAACCAGCCCATCCTGGTGGCGGAGTTGGGCGTGCCCTCATCTCGCGGAATCGCTCACCTGCAGCCCGAGGGTCAGCATCATGGTGGACACGACGAGGTTGCCCAGGGTCGGGTGAATCTACGGCTGATGAAGAACATCCACGACGCGGGTCTGGCCGGAGGCATCCTGTTCGCGTGGGTGGATGAGTGGTTCAAGCGCAACTGGATCGTCATGAACTACGAGTCTCCGGTCGATCGAAATCGGCTCTGGCACAACGCACTGGACGCGGAACAGAACTTCGGGTTGATCGCGGCACGGCCGGGTCGGGATGGACCGACCATCGTGCTCGACGGCTTGACGACGGACTGGCAACACGTTCCGATCCATCAGCAGGGAGGCAAGTCCGATCGTCTCGCCATGCGAATCACCAGCGACGAGGGTTTTCTTTACGTGCTGGTAGAGATCGAATCCGACCGCTCGCTCGCCGAACCAGGATCCGAACTGTGGCTCGCGATCGACACCTACGACGCGCAACGAGGTTCCCATCGACTCCCGGATCCGGCGGGACTCAAAACGACACCCGGTTTCGAGTTCCTCGTGCAGATCGAAGACCGTGATCACGCACGGATCCTTGTGGATCGCCCCTACGATCTCTTCAGCCAGAGGAACCGTCGACCGTATCGTTCGACGGACAACGACCGCGGCGACTTCGTGGAGATCTCGGTCTTCACCAATCGCGATCGGTACGGAAGGGATGGGACCTACTACCCCGCACGTGGGTACAGCCGTAGTCCGCTGCGTCATGGAACGACCCGGGCGGAAGACGAGCAGTACGACTCCCTCAGCGATTGGTTCCTGTCGGCGGATGGAACCACCCTGGAGCTTCGACTGCCGTGGGGGCTCTTGAACGTCGCGGACCCGTCGTCCCGCCGTGTCATTCACGAGACGACCCGGCAGGATGATGTGGTCGATACGGTCGAGACCGACGGCTTTCGATTCCAACTGCTCTGGCTGGAGAATTCGCCCCGGGGCCGCCGCCGGGTCACGGCGATCCCGGCCCGGGGCTCCACGCTGAAGGGATTTCCGACCTATCTCTGGCCCGGCTGGGAATCTCCGACCTACCATCTTCGTCGCAAGCGGAGTTTCGGGATCGTCCGCGACGGATGGTCCGGCCTCAACGGGACGGCGACCGATTCCAACGTGGATCGTTAATTGCGGCTGGCCTCGACAGAACAGGGCTCGCGCGTCCGGTTCTGAAGGCGACTCCGAGTACGGATGGGGCGACGCTCCTGCGGAGGCGTCCCGGGAAGTCTGTCGC
>JAOTYK010000032.1 GCA_029861955.1 Acidobacteriota bacterium | reverse complement strand
GAGTCGGAGTCGTCGCAGTCGGCACCACCAAGAATCGCGGCCTGGTCACCCTGGGTGTCGTTCCACCCCGAGCACTCGACGTAGAGATCCGAGTCGTTGTCGATCTCATCAAGCGGAATCGAAGTATCACAGTCGTTATCATTGCCGTCACACAACTCGAGGGCACCCGGATAGCTGAGGATGTCGGTATCATCGCAATCGCCACCGCCGAGGATGGTCGGTGCATCACCCTGGGTGTCATTCCACCCCACGCACTCGACGTACAGGTCGCCGTCGTCGTCGATCTCGTTACTCGGCACCGTCGTGTCGCAGTTGTTGTCGGTGCCGTCGCACAACTCGGTGGCACCAGGATAGGTCAGCGGATCGGCATCGTCGCAATCCGTGCATGAATCACCCACGTCAGGCGTACAGGTTCCGCAGCAGTCGGAGAAGGTGTCCCCGTCACCGTCGAGGCATGTACCGCTTACCACTTCCAGCACAACGGAACCGGGATTGATGACGATATTCCAATCCACGGGACAATCGGTCGCCGGCGGTGTGAAGTTGGGGAAGGTGCCCGCAACGGAAGAACCCGTGATCAGAGTGAAGGACTGCCCCGGGACCGGCATGCAGCCGTTGATCAGCGTCACATCCAGGGTGCCGTCGAGGTTGACGGCCCCGGTCGCGTCGAGCCGGTCGGAATCCGTGCAGCCGACACCACTCAGTTCGACCTGGAGCGTCCCGGCTGCAGACTGGGTGTAGGCACCGGAGACGGCCATCACGCCGATTCCGGCGAGACCCGGCGCCACCAGCCCATCCTCGCCGACGGTCGGCATCGTCACGGTCCCGACACCGGTCAGCAGGCCGCCGTCGAACGGGAGAGAGCTATTCGACTGGAAGTCTCCCCCGTTAAGCGTTGTCGTACCCGCGGTCTGGGTGAAGTTCCTGAGATAGAGCGTCCCGGAGAGGGCGTCCACGGAGCCGGTGTTCGTAAACACGATGCTGGCTTGCGACGAAGTGGTCCCCGCTCCGGCGGACTTGATCAGGCTGCCGTCATTGATGAACAAGGCCGAACCGCCGCCCCAGTTGAAGTACATGTCGCTGGTCGAGTCGAAGGTGCCGCCCACCATGTTGTGGAACGTGCCGCCGGTGGCCAGATAGAACGAGTTGTTGGTCGGGTTTGCGGTCGTCGTCGCCGTGTTATTCAGCGTTCGGGCGAGCCATTTGGTAGTCGCCCCGGAAATAGACAGCCCGCCCTGGGCGTTCACCACGCCGCTACCCGAAAGGGTGCCCGCGGACCAGGTCATGGCGCCGGTGACGGTGAAATCGCTGGTTCCGGTCAGGGTGCCGCCGGCCATGTCGAAGATTGGCTGGGTAACCAACCCCTCGGTGTTGCTGAGATTCAACGTTCCGGTGTTGAGATCGATCGTTCCGATACTCGTGATGCTACCGGTGAAGTTGGCGGTCGCACTACCGGTAACGGTCGTCGTGCCGACGATGTTATAGCCCCCCGGAAGATTGACGGTGCCGGATCCGATGATGACGTGGGTCCCGGTCAGCGTCTGGGCCGCCGAGAGGTTCTGAGTTCCGCCGTTGAACCTCAAGGTCGCGCCGGTGCAATCGAACACACCGGTATGGGTCGCGCCACGGGTGAGTTGGAACGTCCCGCTCTGGACATCGACGATGCCGTTGTTGGTGAACACGATATTGGAAGCGAACTGTGTCGTTCCCGTACCGGCCGATTTGATAAACGTGCCCTCGTTGATGAACGATGGCGTCCCGCCGCCGAAATTGAAATAGGCATTGTTCTGCGAATCGAAGGTACCGCCCACCATGTTGTGGAACGCGCCATCGGTCGATAGATAGAACGAATTGTTGGTCGGTGTCGCCGTCGTCGTCGCCGTGTTGTTCAGCGTTCGGCTGAGGTATTTTCCGGAGGCACCGGTTATGGCCAAACCACCCTGGGGGTTCAACTCGCCGCTGCCCGACACCGTGCTGGAGGACCAGGTCATGGCACCGGTGACGGTGAAGTCGCTGGTGCCGGTCAGGGTGCCGCCGGTCATATCGAAGGTCGTCTGGGTGACGAGACCCTCGGTGTTGCTGAGATTCAACGTCCCGGAGGTCAGGGAGATCACGCCCATATCCGTGATACTTCCGGTGAAGTTGGCGGTCGCGCTGACCGTCGTCGTGCCGGTGATGTCGTAGCCACCGGCGAAGTTGACCGTTCCTGCAGCAATGACGGCGTCGGTGCCCGTCAGGGTCTCCGACGCCGGCAGGTTGTGGGTTCCGCCGGAGAAGCGGAGTCTTGCGCCGGTAAAATCGAACGTCCCGGTGTGGGTCGCTCCCCGATTGAGCTGCAGGGTTCCCGTCTGGACATCGATGACGCCGTCGTTGGCGAACGCGATGGCGGAGGACATTGACGTGGTTCCCGTACCACCGGACTTGATGAAGGTGCCGTCGTTGATGAAGGACGGCGTGCCGCCGCCGAAATTGACGTAGATGTCGATGGCCGAGTCGAAAGTGGCCCCGACCATGTTGTGAAAGGTGCCACCGGCCGATAAGTAGAGCGAGTTATTGGTGTATGTCGCGGTCGTCGTCGCCGTGTTGTTCAGCGTTCGACTCAGGTATTTCCCGGAGGCTCCGGTCAGCGCTAGACCACCCTGGGGGTTCAACTCACCGCTGCCGGACATCGTACCCGCGCTCCAGGCGTAGAGCCCGGTAACTGTCAGGTCACCGGCACCGGTGATCGTACCGCCGCTGTGGGTCACCGTCCCGTCGATATGGGACGCCGTCGTCAACGTCAGCGTTCCCGCGCTGATCGAGAGCGAGCCTGCATTGGCGATCGTCAGGCTCAACACCTCGGTCGTCAGGTTGCCGTAGGTGACGGCATAGCCATCGATACAGACATCGTCCGTCGTCGTCGGCAGCACATCGCCGTCCCAGTTGGTTGCCGTCCCCCAGGCCAGGTTGCCGCTGTCGTTGTCGAAGTTGACGGTTCCCGGGCAGCCGGCGGCCAGCAGTTCGCGGTCCGGCGGGCGGGTGACGAAGACATCCCCACGGTCGAGGGTCGATTCCAGGGAGTAGAGGCTCGAAGCGCCGCGGTATGCGGTGCTACCAGAGACCACCGGGTCTCCGAAGCGATCCAGGACCAGCTGTTCGACACGGTCGTCGCCCGACTCGCCGATCAACGTCGCCCGGGCAACCCCCATGTCGGTCGCATCGAGATGGAGCAGGAAGCCATCCAGGCCGCCGGGTCTTGCGCGACCTTGACTACCCGGAAGTTGATCCGAGTCGGTGGTACCGGCGACCCAGATGCCGCCGTCAGGGTCGATCGCAACACCGTTGGCCTGGTCATTCCCTGCCCCGCCCAGATAGGTCACGTGCTGAACAGTGTCATCCGCTCCGATGCGTACGAGGAAGCCGTCGCGGTGTCCACCGGACCGTTCCTGGGTGGCGTTGTCGGTGACCGGGAGATCGAGTGAGTCGGTCCAACCACTGACCAGCAGACCGCTGTCTGCGGTCATGGCCAGAGCGGTCGCCGCATCGTCGGCGCTTCCGCCGATCCGTGTGACGAATTCCGGAGCGCCGTCGTCGCTGCGCAGGCGAGTCACGATACCGTCCACGTCATCGGCGGCAAACGATTCGGCACCGGCGACGTACAACCGCCCGTTGGGCCCGACGACGATCGCCGCCGCCGTGTCGTCCCATTCGCTACCGAAGAACCCGAGGTGTTCTTCTTCCGAACCATCGGCACTCAGTCGGGCCACGAAGAAATCGGAGCCTCCTGCCAGTTCGGTTTGGAATGCGGTCTCGTCAACCGGGAAGTCCGGGCTGTCGGTGGTTCCGACGACCCATGTGTTGGATGCGGCGTCCAAAGCGACCCCGTTGATGGCATCGTTACCGGTGCCGCCAATCACTCTCGAGTAGATCCAGTGGGAACCGTCTGCAGCAAGACGCCCGATGAAGGCGTCGGATCCGGCCTGACCGGCGACGATCAACTCGCCGTCGTCGGCTGCCGCCAGGGCCAGAGGAAGCTCGCCTGCCGACTCACCGAAGTACGTTGTCGACAGGATCGTGGCTCCATCGGCATCGAGACGGGTCACAAACGCGTCGACGCCACTGCGTCCGGCCACGAGAATGTGTCCGCTGTTATCGGTCGCAAGCACGCTACCGCGACTCGATCCAATCGATGACGGGACCGGCGGTAACCAGGTAGTTTCGATCACGAGCGGTCGTTCGGCGTCATAGTCGCCGACAACGAATCCGAGGCTGCCATCCGTCGTGGCGGAGAAGCGGCCGGAAACGTCGATGATCGCGTCATCAACCTGCTGGAAGATGTGTGGGTTCTGGAGGCCGACGTCCTTGCCGGACGCCCGCACGAGCAGGTCTCCGGCTCCCTCGATCCGAACCTGTTCCGCCGCACTCCACTGCAGAACGATGTCGTCGGGGTCGCTGCCCGGTGCCAGATGGAACCGAAGCAGGAAGCCGGCTCCGTGCCCCAGATACTCGGCCTCGATGCCGGGATAGAGCTGTCGATAGCGCAGTCCGGAATGGGTTGGAACATGAGTGATCCAGCGGTCGGGCTGATCGCCCGTCAGATAGTGGATCGTCCCCGGCAGCGTGCCTGTGGGCTCGAGGGTCGGGGTGGGGTTGCTGCCGACGAACGTCAGGCGGGCCGCGCCCGGGTCGGCCGCGGCGTCGACCGGAAGGACCGTTGCGCCGTCTGCGGAGAACAGTAGACGCAAGCCAGGCCCGCGACCGAGGAACGCGGCGTCCGGGCTCACCTGCCCCGCGTTCGGCTCGAATGTGACCCGCGGGGGCACGGGATCTGCCCCCTTGTCCGCCAGAGCCGGGAAGACCGAGAAGCTGAACAGGAGAAGCAGAGCAATGCGGGCCAGGGAATGTTTTAGCTTCATGACGGTCTCCGCGGGCGACCCGAATTGGATCACCTCAAGCGGTACAGACCGAAAGCTGCGGAAACGTAACGGGGTGGCGTCAGATCACCGCAGGGGCGATTCCCCACAGACGTTGACCACCGTCACCAGGTAATGGGAGAGATTCCCCGCCAGGACTCCGCCGACATCCACGTACTGGATCCCTGCGGTCCCCCCATCGGCATCGGCGAGACCCGAAGCATGGGGGCCTCCCCATCCCGCGGGATCCGGCGCGGGATCACGATAGACGTTCCAGCTGACACCGGGAGTCCCGGGGTCCAGCCAGGTGAGCATGACGTCGTTGCCCGACCGATCGACGACCAGTCCCGTCGCATCGCCGGCAAGCAGGCAGACACATCCCCCGCTGACACAGGAGCGAACAGACCCACATCCCGTTCCGGGTTCACGGGCCTCGATGGCGTAGAAGTAGGAAACATCGGCGGCGATCGTCGTGTCACTGAAGGCCGTTCCGGCCGGCGTCGCGATCGGCGTGCTGGACTGCTGGGCCTCCTCGCAGGAGACCTCGGAGCGGTAGACGGCGTAGTCGGCCGCGCCCGCAACCGCATCCCAGCTAAGGTCGAACGAAGTCGGACAACTGATGTCGGACCCACTGGCATTGTCCGGATTGACTCCGGGCCAGCTGTCGGCGGCATATGGGTCATAGATCGTGATCGTATCGACCCACGCACCCGGCGACGAATCGAAGTTGGTATTGTTGGCACCCAGACGGAAACGGATGTTGGTCTGCATCCCCGCGAACGCCGAGAGATCGACGAAATGCTCGTAGTCGAAGGTGTCGCCGGCGACGGTCGGCTCTAGCCCTCCTTCTCCGGAGAACATGCGGACATGTTCCGTGCCTCCGAAGGGGAACGCCCCGAAAACCCCACAATCATCCCAGAGATTGATGGCGTTGTAGGTCGCATCCGGCAGGTAGCTCCAGGTTGTATCGAGACGCTGCTTGGCCTCGACGATCATTCCGTCCAGAGCCTCCGGCGGTGCGGCGAACTCCGTATCCATCCACATCCAGAAGCCGAGTACGGCGCCACCGGCGGGAAGCGGAAAGGCCAAAGACATCAGGCCGGCGTCCTGATTGCCGTCGTAGACGAGACCATCGCCCAGACGCATCGAGTAGCTACCCGAGTGGGCTTTGTCCGTCACCGGCAGATCTTCCCAATCGTCGCCCCAGGCCGCCGTATTGCATTGCGAGAGAAAACTGGTGTTCGCTGCGACCGAGTGGGTCCAGCCCGCGCTATTGCCGGCGTCGAAGTCCCACGTGATCAACGGCGATCCGACGTCGCGATTCATCGGGATTTCGAGGTCCGCCGGGAAATTCGTCGCGGCGCAGCCGGTTTCATCGGCGACCCAACCCTCGCCACTGATGTTGAAATGGAGGGGCGTGGTGCCGACGGCGGCCGCCGTGTCCAACACCTGGAACGTGAACGAACCGATCATGCCGGTTAGCTGCGACGCAGGGGAAAAACGATCCACCGGCGCCAGGCTCGGAAAGAGATGGGTGTCGTCGATAACGACCACGCTGGGTGCGGTGCTCTCAAGCACCATCGAGACATCTCCGAACCGCTCCGTCTGCAGGTTGCGGATGATCACGTCGATCTGCCAGGTCTCGCCCGGGTCGGCGGACCGATCGCCGTCACAATCCCCCGCGATCGGCTGCGACGAGACGGCAGCGAGGCAGATCTGCTTGGAGCACTCGAGGAACGCATCGGCCGTCAACAACCCGCGTGTCGCAATGACGGTCTCGCCATCCTCCAAGTCAAGCTTGCCGTCCCCCAGGACCACCGGACCATCGACACCGGCCCACGAGATCGGGATCGTTCCCTCGTAGTAACCGTCCAACGTAAGCGGAGTCACGAGGACCATCTCCGAATCGGTTCCCAGGCTCCCGGTGAGGGTTACCGTCGCCGTGGCTCCGGCTGTCTCGTCCTTGAGCGCGACGGTCAGGTCTCCGCCACAGACGTAATGCGGTCGGTCCAGGGCCAACCAGGGGCCATCGATCATCGACATCGATCCGAAAGAATTGGCCCGGCCATAGCCCATGAAGGGGTCCCAACCCGGTGTGTCCTCGGCGGGATCTCCGACCTGGTCGTCGGCGCCCATTCGAAGCAGGTATCGGAGTTCTCGAACGTGGAGATCCGGGTCGGTCGCTCGAAGCATCGCCGCCAATCCCGCCGCGTGGGGACAACTGGCCGAGGTCCCGCCAAAACTCTCGAACTCGCCACCGCCGATCCATGTCGTGAGAACACCTTCCGGCGCGACGAGCTCTGCGTGATCTCCGTAGTTGTACCTGAAGTCGTCTTCGTGGGTCGAGCCACCGACCGAGACGCAACTCGAAATCGCTGCGGGCGCCCAGCCGAAGTAGCCCCCGGAGTTTCCCGAAGATGCGAAGCACAGCGAGCCGAGACCGAACGCGTAGTTCGTCGCGTCGGTCAGCGCCTGGGACCAACGAGTCGCAAGAGAGAGACTGATGGCGTCGGCCCCGTTGTCGGCGGCGTAGATCATCCCGTCTGCGATGTGGACGGATGGGCAGTTTCCGAAGCTATTACAAACCTTGACCGGCATGATCGCGCAGTTCCAGCAAACACCCGCGACGTTGATGGAGTTGTTTCCACGAGCAGCGGCGATCCCCGCCGTGCCCGTGCCATGACCGTGATCGTCTTCGGGGTCCGGATCGTCGTTGACGAAATCGTAGCCGGCCAAGAGGTTGGCGACGAGATCCGGGTGGTCGAGGTCCGTGCCGGTGTCGAGGATGGCCACCACACCCGAGGCGTTGCCGGTTCCGAGGTCCCAGGCCTCGACACTGTCCATGTCGGCGTCTACGGTCCCCCCGGACTGGCCGGTGTTGTTATGGGCCCACTGATCGGAGAACCGTGCATCGTTGGGGGTCGTGGCGGTCACCTGCCCGATGTAGTCGAGTTCTGCGTATTCGACCCATGGCAGTTTTGATAATTCGTTGACCCGTTCCTGCAGCCGTTCATCGTCCACACCCTTGAGTTCAAGGACGTAGATTCGGTCGAGACCGATCTTGTGGAACAACTGCGGGGCGGCAATGGGCGCTCCCCGCTTGCGAATCAAGCGGTACCCGCCGGTGATCTCCTGCCGGCTACGCAGCGCGTCGAGTTCGGGGAGTCCGGTCGGTAGGGTACGCTCCGGAAGCGTCTGAGCGCGGGCGGCTGCTTCGGGCGTCAGCTTGATGACGATGCGGCCGGAGGTGAACTCGGCACCGAACGTTACAGTCGTCGCGCAGGCAAGGATCCCAAACAGAAGCGTTCTCATCCTCATCAACGGCCCCTCCGTCCTGTGAGTTAGCAGAATCGGCGTCGACGGGGGGAATGTGCTGTTAAACCGAGAAAACGACCACCACGAATTATCGTTGTTGCAGTGAGCGTGCAGCGGTGACGGGCACCGTCCGAATCCAGTAGAGAATCACCGCGCTACCGATCATCCCCAGCCCCACCGCCACCAGCGGAAGGATCCAACCCGGCGACAGCCAGCTGCTCAAGAGGATCGCGCTCCACATCGCCGCCAGCGTGAGCACCTTGGCCCGCCGCGGCATCGCCCGACCGTGGGCCATCTGGACCATCGGTCCGACTTGTGGATGCTGAAGTAGTTTCCGCTGTAAGCGCGGAGAGCTGCGGGCGAAGAAGCACGACGCCCCCAGGAAGAAGACTGTCGACGGCAAGAGCGGGAGGAAGATCCCGACCACCCCGACACCCACCAGGACCAATCCCAACCCGATGTACAGCCAACGCACGGGGGTCGTCAGAGGCGTCATCTGTAGGGGTTCCTGGCTCATGGGGCCTCTCCGTCGCCACATCCTAGCACCTAGCGATCCAGCAACAGGATCCCGTAGAGCACCACCCAGACCACCAGCAGATAGTCCCAGTAGATCGCGTGATAACGCAGGCTGCCCGTATTGGCCCAGCTGAACTCGCCCTGCCAGACCCGCACAAAGAGAACCACGAAGCCGATCATTCCGCCCAGGATGTGGAGCCCGTGGAGACCCGTCAACATGTAGAACGTAAACGCGAACAGATGCCGCTCGAAGGTCGTATCGTTCTGCATGAAGTAGAGCCAGGCGGCTCCCTGACTGAGCAGGAAGATCGTGGCAAAGAACGCGGCAAACCCGACCTGCGGCATGAGGGCCTTGGCGACGCCGCGCCGGACCGTGGCCAGCGCACGATGCAGGAAGACGCTGACGCCGATCAGAGACAGCGTGCTCAGCCACAACACCTTGGGAAGAGCGGGTGCGTCCAGCGGCGGCCAGTTCGGAGCCTTATGACGGACCACCACGTAGGCCACGATCACCGCAAGGAACAGCATCGAGATCGATGCCAGGAAGACGCCGATCCCGAGGATCCTGGCGCCCGGGACGATTTCGGAACGATCGCCCCCGGGTCTCAGGATCGATGGACCCCGGGTCACCGCTGGAGTTCGGGTGCGTAGTCCGGAATCAGATCGGGCTGGTAGGCGAACGAATCCAGCATCACAAAGCAGATGAAGACCGCCAGAAAAACGAGCGAGATGATCAGGACAAACGAGTTGAAGGGTCGATCCCAACGCAGGTGCATGAAGTACAAACAGACCAGCGAACCCTTGACGACTGCAATGGCCATTGCAGCGATCAAGTTGAAGGGCCCCAGATCGAACCACGTGATGGCGACCGTCACGAACGTTAGAAACAGCAACGTCCCGAGGATGCCGAACAGCAACTTCAGCGGGACGACGTGTCCGACAACGTTTTCGTGAGAGTGGGCTTCCGATTGACTCATATTCAAATCCGTCTTCGTCTAGTGGATCAGGTAGAGGAGTGGGAAGAGGAAGATCCAGATCAGATCGACGAGATGCCAGTAGAGCCCGACAAGATCGACCGGCGTGTAGTACGCGCTGGAGAAGTGACCCTTCGCCGAGCGATAGAGCAGCCACGAGATGGCGCCCATGCCGATCAGGACGTGAAGCCCGTGCAGACCGGTCATCAGGAAATAGATGCCGAAGAAGATCGGTGCCTTGCTGGGCTCCGGTATCTCGTGGCTATCCTCGCCGTGACTCTCGGCAAGCCCCCGTGGCGCGTCCGCGGCTCGGGCCACCGTCGAGACCTCGGCGACAAATCCGCTCACATCTCCGCTCAGATCCGCGGCGTGATCGTCGGCGACGGCGTCGTGGCTCTCGGCGGCTTCGTGCGACTCGGTGGCCGCATCGCCGTGGTGTGCCTGGGACTGGTACTTCTTGCCCCACAGCGTCCCGTGATCGAACTTGGACTTGTACTCGACGCTCTTGATGCCCATGAAGCCAAAGCCACCGAGGAGCGTCAGGGTCAGCAGGATCTTGAGGAGCTTCTGCTGGTTCAACTGGGCCGCGCGAACACCCCAGGCCATCGTCAGGCTGGAGACGAGCAACACCACGGTGTTGATGGCACCCAGGTTCTTGTCGAGGAACTGATGGGCGTACATGAACACTTCGGGGTGGTTGGCCCGATAGATCGCATAGGCACAGAACAGTCCGCCGAACAACAGGATCTCTGTGGCGAGAAACAGCCACATGCCGAACTTGGTGGCGTCGGCCTGTTGCTCCGGTGTCTCGAAGTGGTGCTGCAAGAACGACGGGTGGTCGTGCTCGCCGTGGCCACTCTGTTGGGTATCGGACATCTGCTACTCCAGCTCGCCTAGCTACGTGCCGAATCGTGAACGTATGCGTCAATCGCGGGGTCGTACTCCCAGCGAGAGAAGTCGTAGGGATTGTCGGCCTCGGGAATCTCTTTGAAATTGTCGTGGGGCGGCGGCGACGGCGTCTTCCACTCCAGCGAGTTGGCACCCCAGGGGTTGGCCGGCGCCGGTCGCCCGCGATAGAGCGAGTGCAACAGGCAGAACAGGGAGACGAAGAAACCGGCGGCCATGATGTACGAACCGACGGTCGAGATCTGATGGTAGATCGTGTACTTGTCGAGATAATCGTAATACCGGCGTGGCATCCCCTGGCTCCCCATCACGAACTGGCTGAGGAAGGTGATGTTGAAACCGATGACGATCAGCCAGAACGCCAACTTGGCCGAGGCCTCGTTGTACATGCGGCCGAACATCTTGGGCCACCAGTAGTGCAGGCCACCCATGAACGCGATGACCGTGCCACCGAACATGACGTAATGGAAGTGGGCCACTACGAAGTAGGTGTCGTGAAGATGGATATCCACCGACAGCATCCCCAGGAACAACCCGGTCAGCCCACCGATCGTAAACAGAAACAGGAACGCCAACGCGTAGTACATCGGCGTCTTCAGGACGATGGCGCCCTTGTACATGGTGGCAAGCCAGTTGAAGATCTTGATCGCCGACGGGATCGAGACGCTGAAGGTCAGTAGGCTGAAGACCATGTTGGCCAGCGGCGACATGCCCGTGAACATGTGGTGGCCCCAGACCAGGAAGCTGAGGATCGCGATGGCGATGCTACTGAAGGCGATGAACCTGTAACCGAAGATATGCCGGCGGCTGAAGACCGAGATCAGCTCGCTGATCACGCCCATCGCCGGCAGGATCATGATGTAGACCGCCGGATGGGAGTAGAACCAGAAGAAGTGCTGGAACAGCACCGGGTCCCCACCCAGGGCGGGATCGAAGATCCCCACACCCATCGCGCGCTCCGCGATTAGCAGGAGCCCGGTGATGCCGAGGACCGGTGTAGCCAGGACCTGCATGACCGCCGTTCCGTAGAGACCCCACAGGAAGAGCGGCATCTTGAACCAGGTCATGACCTTCGGTCGTAGCTTGTGAATCGTGACGATGAAGTTCAGTCCGGTGAAGATCGAACTGAAGCCGAGGATAAACACACCGGTCAACATCGAGATGACCGCCGTGCTCGTCGTGGTGCTGTATGGCGTGTAGAACGTCCAGCCCGTATCGACGGCGCCGAGAATCATCGAGGTCATCGAGAACAGAGCGCCGGTAATCCACATCCACCAGCTGGCAAGGTTCAGTCGCGGGAACGCCACATCCTTGGCACCCAGCATCAACGGGAGGACCAGATTGCCCAGGGCGGCGGGGATACCGGGGATGATGAACAGGAAGATCATCACCGCGCCGTGAAGCGTAAACAGCTGGTTGTAGAAGTCCGGATCGACGATGGTCTTGCCGGGGGTCAGTAGCTCGGTACGAACCAGAAGGGCCAGCATGCCCCCCAGGAAGAATGCCGAGAGGATCGAGGCCAGGTACATCACCCCGATCCGCTTGTGGTCGAGGGTGAAGAGCCACGACATGATGCCGCTGGAGTGGTTGAAGTAGTTATCCTGGTGCAGTCCGGACACCTCGGTGCCGGGAGAACCCAGTGTTTTTTCTGAGGTACTCATAGCAACCTCACTCCTGCTCTAGCGTCTTCAGGTACGCGATGATGGCGTTGATGTCATCGTCATTGAATCGTCCCTGAAACGTCGGCATGACAGGATCGAAGCCTGCCGTCACCTTGGCCTTGGGTTCGAGGATCGACTCCCGGACGTAATTCTCGTCGACCAGGATGGATTCCCCGGTGGTGAGTGTTTCCCGACTTCCGTACAACCCGGTAAACGTCGGTGCAATACCGGCGGTGCCGTCGATCGAGTGACACTGCTTGCACCCGAACTTGTTGTAGAGCAACGCACCGACTTCTGCCGGTGGGAATTTATCGTGAAGGTTTGAGGCGTCGGCCATCCACACGTCGAAGGCGTCTCGCGACTCGTGGACCACTAGCTTGGACATCATCGACGAGTGCTCGGTACCGCAGTACTCGGCACAATAGATGTCGAATTCACCCGCTTTGGTCGGCTCGAACCACATCTTTCGATAGCGACCCGGCACCACATCCAGCTTGAGCCGGGACTCCGGGACGTAAAGTGCGTGGATCACATCCTCGGACGACAGGATCAAGGTGACCGGCTCGCCGACCCAGACATGCAGATCGCCATCGACCCAACCGTTGGGATAGGTAAACAACCAGTTCCATTTCTGACCGGTGACCTGGATCTCGTACGCGCCATCCGGCGGCACGGTCATATGTAGGTAGGTCTTGTAGCTCTGCCAGAACAGGACCACGACCAGGAGGCACGGGATCACGGTCCAGAACACCTCGAGTGCGGTGTGATGGGTGACGTTGGAGGACGCCTTCCCGCCCGGCTTCGACCGGTAGCGGAAGACGAAATAGAACATCAGGCCGACGACCAGGAAGAAGAAGAAGGTACTGATCCAGAAGACCAGGTCCCAGTCGGCGTCGACCCGTTCCGCGATGGTCGACATCTGTTCCGGCAGCCAGAAGCTTGAGGCAACCATCAGACGTTCCTCTCGCCCAGCGTGATCGGCACGGGGGGCGTTCTCTTGGCGCCGCTTCGCTCACGGAGCCAGAAGGAAATAAGCACGAGTCCAAAAACGATCACGGTCAGCACGCCGCCGGTACGCATGATCTTCATGGCAACCGGGCCGTAGCGACCCTCGGTGGCATCGTAACCGTAGCAGGAGAGCAGGATTCGCTCGACCGTCGTGCCGATGGCCCCGTTAGACGCCTCCACCAGCGACAACCGCACGGTGTCCGGTTCCCATTTGACCCCGTAGAGGTAACGCGAGATCTTGCCCTCGGGGGTCAGCACCGTCAGCAACGCCGGATGGGCGTATTCCCCGCGATCCTCGACGTAGCGATAGCGAAAGCCGATGGCATCGGCCACCGCGTCGATCTGCTCCTTGCGGCCGGTCAGGAAGTGCCAACCCTCGTCGGCCCCCGGACGCCCCAGCGCGCGGAGATACGTCTGCCGCTTGGATTGGGCCAGGGTGGGCGACTCGGTGGGGTCGATACTGACGGTGAGGATCTGATAGTCCTTCCCGGGCTGCCCCTCCAGATCACCCAGCACGTCGACAAGTCCATCAAGGACCAGAGAGCAGAGCATGGGACAGCGGTAGTAGGCCATGACCAGTACCACCGGCCGCTCGTCCTCGAAGTAGTCCCCCAGTTGAACCGGCCGTCCGCGCTCATCGACGAACTGCGCGTTCAGGGGAACAAGCTGATCCAGCTTCTCGTCGACATCGACGCTGCGCAGATGGGGAGGGATCTCCCCTGCGACCTGGGCCATGACCGGCGACAGGACGCTACACAGGATCGCGATGGCGAGGAGGAATCTCATTTCTGTTCCGCCACGAGTTTCTCGATCGCCGCGTCGATGGGCATCGATACCCGGCCGGTCGCTTCGTCCAGCACGCGGGTCTCCATCAACAGCTGCTTCTGCTCGGTCTGAATCTTGCGAAGCTCTGGATTGACGTAGTCAAACTTCTTGCGATTGGACTCGCCGACGACCGTGGAATGGAAGAAGGCATCCGACAGCAAGACGATGGTGATCAGCAGACCCACCGAAATTGCCGTCACGATCCAGGTGATCGACGCCGTGGGGTCGTTCTTCCCCGGCTCGACCATGGTGAGCGGCTCGTCGTGATGAGAAGAATCATGCATGACCCAACTCCATGGACTCGTGCAAGCGAGGATCCTTGACCGCAACCAGGGAGACACCCGCCAGTCGCCAGATGAACAATGCCAGGAAGATCCCGCCGAGACCGACGAAGCAGGTCACGTCCATCAGATTGAACGCCGGACCGTCCGGTCGGCTGGCCGGGATCACCAGGTAGAACAGATCGAACCAGTGGATCACCAGGACCCAGACCCCGAGAAGACTAAGCAGCGCAGGACGCAGTTTAGGGATACGCGAGATCAGGCCCAAGAACGGCAACGCGAAGTGGCCGACGAGAAGCATAACGCTGAGGAAGACCCAGGTCGTGTTCTGCCGCAACTCGAAGAAGACCGTCTCCTCCGGCATGTTGGCGTACCAGATCAGCATGTACTGCGAGAACGCGATGTACGACCAGAAGACGACGAACGCGAACATCAGCTTGCCCAGGTCGTGGAAGTGCACCGGGTTGACGGCGGGTCCGAGCTTGCCGCTCTGTTTCAGCCGGTGAGTCAGAATCGCACAGAGCGAAAACGCCGCCAGAGCGCTTCCGGCGAAGTAGTAGACACCGTAGATCGTACTGAACCAGTGGGCGCTGAGAGACATCATCCAGTCGAACGCTGCCAGCGTCACGGTCAACGCGTAGGCGATCATCGCCAGAGGCGCCATCCGCTCGAGTCCACTACTGATGGCGACGCCGCCGACGCTATCCTGGCGAACCGAGCGACCGAGATACCACCACGACAATCCACCCCAGACGATGAAGTAGATCGCAAACCGGATTGTGAAGAAGGTCGGATTGAGGAAGCTGGCCTTGTGTTGGAGGATCGCGTCGTGCTCGACGACCGCCGGGATGCTCCACTCGTAGAGGTCGTTCATCCCCCACAGCAACACCAGGGCCGGCACGACCATCGGGATCAGCGTCCAGGCGATCACCTCGGCGATGCGTCGGACCGTGGCATTCCAGCCGGCGCGCACGAGATGCGAGACGAGGACGAAGAACAGCGACCCCAGCCCCAGGCTGAGGAAGTACATGAAGTTGACGAGATAGCTGTGGAAAAACGTCTTGCGCGCCTCGTCCCCGGCCATCGGACCCAGGAAATACGAGACAGCCAGACCGGCGACTCCGATGATCGCGAAGACCACCGCCCAGCGACGCGCCCCGGCCCCAAGCCTCATCTGGGTCGGATCCAGCGTGATCGGTTGTGACGAATGTCTCACTGCGCAGCCTCCTGACCGGCCTGCAGTCCGCCGCCCTGGCTCAGTTGGAGCGCCTTCACGTACGACACGATGGCCCAGCGATCGTCTACCGAGATCTGCGAACCGTACGCCGGCATGTTGCGAACGCCGTTGGTGATGGTGTTGAAGAAGAAACCGATCTCACGTGTCGTCGCGGGATCCTCATGGAGCGACGCCGGCTGAACCCAGGTTCCCTGTGCGAGGAAGTCGGCCCGCTGCGCGATCATCCCATCGCCGTAACCGGCATAACCGTGACACGGCGCGCAGTAGATATCGAATCGATCCTGGCCACGACGAACGAACTCTTCCGTGACCGGGAACGGGATCTCCGTAACGTAACCGCTCTCGGTGAATCCGGTGTCGATGGCACCGACGGTTCGGGACGCTTCGCGGGCGACCGTATGTTCCGGCGCCTCACGCATCGCGCGACCGTCAAGGAATTCGGGATTGGCCTGCTGGGCCTTGTAACGTCCCTGGTTGTCCATGTTGGGCACGATGTGAATCCGCGGCTGTTCCGCCGGAACGCTTCTCATGCGGGCAACCATGGCGAACGGAATCGGCGCGAAACAGGCCAACACCAACAGCGTCACCCACAACCAGCGTGGGACGAGGGATAGATCCGGCAACGGTGGCAGCAGCGGCATCCCGTCAATCCTCCAGAGTCTCGATGTGGTCGGCACCGGTCGATTCAAGAAGCGCCTGGGTCTTCTGTGAATCGAACTGAGGGTCGGCAGCCTCGACAACGATGAAGAACTTGTCCGTGGTCGCGCGCTTGAAGCGCTGACTGCGGAACGTCGGGTGATAGAACTTCGGCAGATTGTTAAAGACGAACAGACAGGCGAACGCAGTCAACGCGCTCAACAGCACGGTGACCTCGAAGACGATCGGAATATTGGCCGGGATGCTCCAGAGCGGCTTGCCGCTGACGACCACCTGGTAGTCGACGGCATTGGTCCACCACTGCAACAGCACGGCTAGCGCGGTGCCGGTGGCACCGGCGCCCATCACGACCCACGGCAGCTTGGGGCTACCGAGACCCATGGCTCCATCAAGTCCGTGCACCGGGAACGGCGTGTGGCAGTCCCACTTCTTGAAACCGGCATCGCGAACCTTCTTGGCCGCCTGCATCAGTTCTTGCGGTGTCTCGTACTCGGCGAGAAGTCCGAAATGACTCATGCTTCCGCCTCCCGACCCTTACGCGGCTGCTGCATCACGCCCTTGACCTCCGAGACCGCGACGATCGGAACGAAGCGGATGAAGAGCAGGAACAGCGTGAAGAACAGGCCGAAACTTCCGATCAGCGTCAGGATGTCGACCCAGGTCGGAATGTACTTGCCCCAGCTGGACGGCAAGAAGTCGCGGCTGAGCGAGATAACGACGATGACGAATCGCTCGAACCACATGCCGATGTTCACCAGGATCGCGACAATCACCATCCCGATCGGCGAGGTTCGCATCCGCTTGAACCAGAAGACCTGAGGCGCCAGCACGTTGCAGCTGACCATGATCCAATAGCCCCATGCGTAGTTGCCCATCGCTCGGTTCATGAACGCGAAGTATTCGTAAGGGTTGGCGCTGTACCAGGCGACGAAGAACTCGACCGAATACGCGTAACCGACCATCAGGCTGGTGGCCAGGATGATCTTGTTCATGTTGTCCAGGTGACGCATGGTGATGACGCTCTTGAGGCCGAACATCGCCCGCACCGGAACCGCCAATAACACCACCATCGCGAAGCCACAGAAGACCGCGCCGGCCACGAAGTACGGCGGGAAGATCGTCGTATGCCAACCGGGAATGATCGAGGCGGCAAAGTCGAAACTAACGACCGAGTGGACCGACAACACCAGCGGCGTCGCCAGGGCGGCAAGGATCAAATAGACCCGCTCGTAGTTCTGCCAGTGTCGATTGGAGCCACGCCAGCCCTGGGCCAGCGCGCCGTAGATGACCTGACGCACCTTACCGGTCGCCCGATCTCGCAGAGTCGCAAGGTCGGGGATCATGCCGACATACCAGAACAACGCCGAGACCGTGAAGTAGGTACTGACCGCGAAGACATCCCACAGCAGCGGGCTGCGGAAGTTGGGCCACATGCTCATCTGATTCGGGATCGGGAACATCCAGTAGGCCAGCCAGACGCGACCGACATGGATCCCGGGGAACAGCCCGGCGCAGATAACCGCGAAGATCGTCATCGCCTCGGCGAAGCGGTTGATACTGGTTCGCCAGTTCTGCCTTAGAAGGAAGAGGATGGCGGAGATCAGCGTGCCCGCGTGGCCGATACCGACCCAGAAGACGAAGTTGATGATCGCGAAGCCCCAACCGACGGGTGCGTTGACACCCCACACACCGATACCGGTCCAGATCAGGTAGCCGACCATCGCAAACAGCATTCCGGTCAGGGATGCGGAGAACCCGAACGCCAGCCACCAAGCCTTGGATGCGGTGGTCCGTTCCGCCAGGCCACAGACGGCGTCGGTGACCGACGCGTAGTCGTGGCCGATGATCAGGGGCGCACGTTCCCCCGGAACATCGTGGGTGTTGTCTAGCGGGTCTCGCTGCCCGGCGGTGATGGATGCCATGATTTCCTTCTATGCCTCACCGGCCCCGTGGCCGGCTTCGGAATGTCCGGGGTTCCTCACACGGGACAGGTAACGCAGTCGAGGACGAACGTTTAGTTCTTCGAGCATGGCGTAGGCCCGCGGATCTTTCTGTTTCGCAAGCACCCGACTACCCTCGTCGTTCAGATCGCCGAACGTGATGGCACGGGTCGGGCAGGCCTGGGCACAGGCCGGCACGACCTCGCCGTCGCGGATCTTACGATCCTCGTTGCCGGCGGTGATCTTGGCGGCAGCGATCCGCTGGGTGCAGAAGGTGCACTTCTCCATCACACCCCGCGATCGTTTGGAGACCTGCGGGTTGTAGATCATCGTCTCCATCGGCGACTGATCGAGATGGTTGTTGAAGTAGTTGAAGCGACGCACCTTGTACGGGCAGTTGTTGGCGCAGTAACGAGTGCCGATGCAACGGTTATAGACCATCACGTTCAGCCCCTCGGCGTCGTGTACCGTGGCCGCTACCGGACAGACCTGCTCACACGGGGCGTTCTCGCAGTGATGGCAGGTGACAGGCTGGAACGAGATCGACGGCGCGTCTGCGTCGCCCTGAAAATAGCGATCGACGCGAATCCAATGCATCTCGCGACCGCGGATCACTTCGTCGCGACCTACGACCGGAATGTTGTTCTCCGACTGACAGGCGACGATACAGACGTTGCAACCCGTACAGTCGTTCAGGTCGATGGTCATGCCCCACTTGTAACCCTCGTATTCGTGGGGTTGCCAGAGGTTGACCTCGTGGGATCCGTGCCCCCCGCCGCCTTCGCCGTGATCGTCGTGCCCCCCGTGGAGGTCCTTGATGTCGATCTCGTGGACCAGGATCGGAACTCGCTCCTCGGTGGTGTCGGTCCCGATGGGGTCGATCGCCCAGTGGTTCTGGGTGGTCGCCAACTTGAAGGACCCGGCCATCGGCTGAACCTGAACCGCAGCCCAGGCCATCGCCTCGCGGGTTCTCAGCGGGTAGGCATCGAAGCCGGCGTCGGTAGCGATCTGTCCTCCGTGACGTCGTCCATAGCCAAGCGCCACGCCGATGGTCTCCGGCGCCTGGCCGGGAAGGATGTAGACCGGAAGCTCCAGACTGTGGCCGCCGTGTTCGACACGCAGCATCTGCCCGTGCTTCACACCGATCGCCTTGGCGGTGGCGACTCCGACAAGCGCCGCGTTATCCCAGGTGAGCTTCGTGACGCTGTCGGGAACTTCCTGGAGCCAACCGTTGTTGGCGAAGCGGCCGTCGCGAACCCGCGCATCGGTGAGGAAGACGACGCGATAACCGGCCTCGGCGGCCGTCGCAAACGAACTTAACGAAGAGACCCAACCGTCGGCGAGCTGTCCCGGCTGCGTCGTCGCCAACTCGGAGTCACGAACGAGCCCGTCGTGCAACGCGCCACGCCACGCTTCGTCACCGATTTGCTGGGCGAAGGTGCTCTTTACGGCGTCGTAGCCGCCGGTGGCTTCTCCCACCAGTGTGGCCAGGATCTCGATGGCGGAACGACCGTTGCGGAGCGGATCGATCAGTGGCTGGGTGACGCTGTAGGTCCCCCGATAGCCGCGGGCGTCGCCCCATGTCTCCAGGTAGTGGGCCAGCGGCAGATGCCAGTCGGCCACCGCAGACGTCTCATCGACGTATCGGCCAGCCCGGATCACGGTGCCGACCTTCTCGAGCGCGGAGGCGAAATTCAGATCGGCAGGGGCGTCGTAGAGCGGGTTCCCCTCAAGGATGACCAGCGTATCGACCTGACCGGATTGCATCTCTTCGACGAGACCCGCGATCGCATCGACGTGATGAGGACGGTTCGCATCGCTCTCTGCGGTAAAGGTCAACGTCTTGCCGATGTTGCCCAGGGCCATGTTCAGGACGCCGACCAGGGCGTGGATCTCGGCCGGCTGTCCGGGGCCAACTGCCAGCAGCGACGCTCCCCGGTGGGCCATCAGGTCCACGATCAGCGAGGCGTCGATCGAAGCGTAGAGAGCGTGGGAGCGGAAACCCTCGAGGGTCTGACGCAACGAGCCGACGCCTGCGGGAAGCTGGAGTCCGGCTTCGAGGAACAGATGCGCCGCTACGCAACCGACATAGGCGGCGATCGAGTGGGTGTCGACGGGAATCCGTCTGTCGGCGACGCTGCCCGTCATCGTGTGACAGCCCTCGACGACGTAAAGACGATTGAACGCATCGTGATGATCGTCGTCGGTCTTGCGACCGGCCACGAAGTCCCGGGCGTAGCGGACGGCGTTGGGATGCTGGGCCAGGAAGTCGTCGTCGAACGAGACGATGACGCTTGCATGGTCGAGCGCCCAGTGGGGACGAAGATCGCGGCCGAACGCCAGTCGGCCGCCTTGACGAATGTTGTCGCGTGAGATCGCCTCGTACTCGACCCATGCCGCCGCAGGGAATCTCTCGGCGAAGTGCCGACGCATCCGCTGCAGTGTCGGCGAGCCGTCGGCGCCGGCCAGGACACGCAACTCGCGACCGCCGTTTGCGGCCTGAGCCGCGAAGTGCTCGTCGGCGAAGGCATCGAACGCGGCCCACTCGGAGGTCTCGACGCCGTCGGTGCCCTTCCGGCAGACGTGGTCGCTGCGATCGGGGTCGTAGAGTTCCAGGAGGCTGGCCTGGGCCAGAAGTCCCGTACTACCAAGGCTGTCGGGATGAAGCTCGTTGCCCTCGATCTTGACCGGTCGCCCGTCGTAGCTGCTGACCACGACACCGCTGGCGACCCCGGAGATCTGCATGGCCGTCGCGAAATGTCGGGGGGTTCCGGGGACGAACCCCTCGGGACGCTCGGAGAACGGAAGGATCTCTTCGCTGGGCCAACGACAGGCGGTCATCCCGGCCAACGCCATCGACGCGCCCATCAACTTAAGGAAGTTACGACGGGAGGCCGGCGTCAACATCTGATCCGCCGAGGCCGGGAACTCGTTCTCGACGAAGGTCCGAAAGTCGTCGGAGTCGGCAAGCTCGTCCAGGCTACGCCAGTACTCGGGTACGGACGTGTCGTCGTGCTTCATCGATGACATGTGCTGCAGTCCTCGCTGGCCTCGACGCCGAGACTCTCCTGGAGCTGTCGCTGTTCCTCTTCGGAACCGGCCTTCCAGGTCATGTCGGTAATCTTGTCGAGGGGACGGAGATTAGGGGCGGGGTTGCGATGGCAGTCGAGACACCAGCCCATGCTGAGAGGTTGGTCCTGCTGGACGACCTCCATGGTGTCGATGCGCCCGTGACACGATACACACCCGACACCACGACGCACGTGGGCACTGTGGTTGAAGTACGCGTAGTCCGGTAGGTCGTGGACCCGGATCCAGTGAACCGGGAGCCCACTCTCGTAGCTGGCCCGGACCGGTTCGAGTTTCTCACTCTCCGTGTGGATCGCGCTGTGGCAGTTCATGCACGTCGAGGTCGGCGGGATCGAGGCGTGGGCCGACTCTTCGACGGTGGAATGACAGTACCGACAGTCGATACCCAACTCCCCGGCGTGGACCGCATGGGAGTACGGCACCGGCTGCTCCGGCTGGTAGCCCACGTCCGTCGTCTTGGGAGACGCACCGAACCAGACCAGCAGCACCAGGTAGACCGGTACGACGCCGAAGGCGACGGCTCCCACGACCGGACGGATGGCGTCCAGCCAGGGCGGAAAGATTAACGGGGATTTTTGATTGCTCATGATTTGGCGGGGGCATCATAGCGATGCCAACTTTCGCTGGCAAGAGAGGTCTTTAGAATCGAAATGCCTGTTAAATTGGCCATCGGCGAGTCGATATTCTGCCCTATCGGGAGCCCCGAATGCGTCACGAAATGATCTGGAATCGGGTCGTTCTTTCAGTTCTGGTCCTGGGGACGGCCTGTGCGCCCCCCCCTGCCGGGCCCGATCGGATCCTGCATGGCGGCAAGATCCTCACCATGGACGTCGAAATCCCCGAAGCCGAGGCCCTCGCGATCTCCGGTGACCGGATCGTCGCGGTGGGATCGACGGCGGAGGTGACCGCGCTGGCCGGGTCCAACACCGAGATCGTCGATCTAGAGGGACAACGGGTCGTCCCGGGCTTCATCGAAGGGCACGGGCATTTTACCGGGATCGGCAGGGCGCTCCAGAACGTCGACCTACGCGCCGCCCGGAGCTGGGACGAGGTGATCGATCTGGTGGCGGACGCCGCGTCTCGTACGAATCCAGGTCAGTGGGTCCTCGGCTGGGGCTGGCACCAGGACGAGTGGGACCAACGCCCGGCCGTGACCGTCGAGGGCTACCCGGTCCATGACTCCTTGAGTCGCCGGGTGCCGGACCACCCCGTCCTGCTGAAACATTCCGCCGGCAGCCACGCGGGGCTGATCAATGCCGTGGCCCTGGAGCTGGCGGGGATCACCGCCGACACGCCCGATCCCGTCGGTGGCAAGATCCTCCGTCACCCCGATGGTCGCCCCACGGGCGTCCTCCGTGAAACTGCCTACGGACTGGCGCTGACTGTTCAGGCCGCCGCCGAGGAGGGAGCCGACCCCGAGACGAGCCGTCGTCTCCGTCGGCGAGAGGTGGAGCTGGCCGCCGAGGAGTGTCTGAGAAACGGGATCACCGGCTTTCACGATGCGGGATCGGACTTCCTCACGGTGGATGTCTTGCGCGAGATGGCGGACTCCGGGGAACTTCCGGTCCGTCTGTGGGTGATGCTCGAGGGATCGAATCAGGAGTTGGCGGAGCGCGCCGGCGACTACCGTTGGGACGGCGTCGGCGACGGCTACCTGACCGTGGGTGGCATCAAACGTTACATGGACGGGGCCCTGGGCAGTCACGGTGCCTGGCTCCTGGAACCCTACAACGACCTCCCCGAGACCTCGGGCCTCAACACCCACTCCATCGAGTCCATCGAACAGACGGCCCGGATCGCCCTCGAGCACGGATTTCAGTTCTGTGTGCACGCCATCGGAGATCGGGGCAATCGGGAGACGCTCGATCTCTTCGAACGGATCTTCGCCGAGTATCCCGACGTCAACGACCTGCGCTGGCGGATCGAGCATGTCCAGCATCTACACCCCGACGACATCCCGCGATTCGCGGAGCTCGGGGTCATCGCGGCGATGCAGGGAGTTCACTGCACCTCCGACGCGTCCTGGGTCCCGACTCGCCTGGGAGACCAGCGATCGCGGGAAGGGGCGTACGTCTGGAGATCGCTTCGTGACAGCGGTGCCGTGGTGATCAATGGGACCGACGCGCCGATCGAGGATGTCGATCCGTTGGCCAACTTCTACAGCGCGGTGACGCGACGCCCGGCAGGCGGGGATCCGTTCTACCCCGAGCAGGCGATGACGCGGCTCGAGGCCTTGCGGGCGGCGACGCTGGATGCGGCGTATGCAGCGCGGATGGAGGACCGGGTCGGCTCGCTGGCCGTCGGCAAGCTGGCCGATCTCGTCGTTCTCTCCGACGACCTGCTCACGGTACCCGAGGAGCGGATTCCCGAGATCCGAGTACGGCTGACGATGGTGGGCGGGAAGATCCGCTATCGAAGAGACGTCCTTGACGAGGAGGGGGCCCTCGACTAACATTCAAACAGTCGTTTGAAACAAACGTTTGTCGGGAGTGGCCCGTGACCACCGCCAGCGAGAAGAAGGGTCAAGGCACAAGGGAAAAGCTGCTGGATGCGGCGGAACGACTGTTCGCCGATCAGGGCTTTAACCGGACCTCCCTTCGGGATATCACCGCCGCAGCCGAAGCCAACCTGGCGTCGGTCAACTACCACTTCGGCTCCAAGGAGCGCTTGATCCAGGAGATCTTCAAGCGCCGGCTGGGTCCGATCAACGAGGCCCGCATGGCGGCGCTCGATCGGGTCGAGCAGCAGGTCGATCCGGTCTCGCTGGAATCGGTGGTGGAGGCGTTCGTCGGTCCCGCCCTGCGCATGTGTCATCAGTGGGATCAAAAGGGTTCGGTCTCTCGGCTTCTGGGGAACGTCATGAACCAGCCGGACGCTCGACTGAAGGAGCAGTTCGTCGATCAGTTCCGCGACGTCGTGGCACGTTTCTCCCGGGCTCTCTCGTCCCGACTACCCGACCTGCCCCCGGATGAGATCCACTGGCGATTCCTCTTCATGGCCGGGCTGATGGCCCATACGATTCTCTGGTCCCACGACATGCCACGCCTTCCGGGTGGGCTGTCCTACGACGACGATGTCGAATTGACGATCCGCCACCTGGTCGGCTTCACCTGCGCCGGCATGCGTAGCGACGCGATCCCGCGATGAGAGCGGCGGTCTTCTTGCTGGCAGCGCTACTGGGGGTGGGCTGCGCTCGTGCTCCGGTTGTCACGATGCCGGTGTCATCCACGCCTCCCGATCGATTCACGGCGACGCTCGAACAGACCCCGGCGTCCGAGACTTTCGAAGCGGATGCCTGGTGGACCCAGTTTGGGGATGCCCAACTCAACCACTGGGTCGAACGTGCGTTGGAGCAAAATCGAGACCTCGAAGCCGCCGCCGCCCGGGTGGATCGCGCCGCGGCCGAGGCCAGGATCCGTGGAGCGGATCTTCGCCCATCGGTCTCCTTCGATCCTTCGTTCTCCAGGCAGCGACAGAATTTCATCGGTCTCCCGATTCCCGGTAGCAGCGGGAACGTCCTCAGCACGACCACCAGCCGCTACGGCGTCGGGCTCAATTCGCAGTGGGAGGTCGACCTCTGGGGTCGTCTCCGTGCCGCGTCCCGTGGCGCGATGGCCGACTTCCAGGCGACCCGTGCGGACTACCGCGGGGCTCGACTCTCGCTGGTGGCCCAGACCGTGCGCGCATGGTTCTCGCTGCTGGAAGCCGACGATCAGCTTGCGTTGGCCCGCGACAGCGAGACCAGCTTCAGAGATTCCGCCGAGCAGGTTCGATCGCGATTCGAGTCGGGGCTCAGGCCCGCCATCGAGTTGCGTCTTGCTCTCTCCAGCCTGCACGGCGCCGAGGCGCTGGTCGAACGGTGGCGACAACAACGAGACGCCGCCATGCGGCAGTTGGAGATCCTCGTCGGCGATTATCCGGCGGGGCGGCTGGCGGGTCCGGAGAAGATGGGACCGCTACCGGACCTCCCACCGTCCATTCCCGTCGGTTTGCCGGCGACCCTGATCGCTCGACGACCGGACCTCAGTGCCGCGGAACGAAGGATCCAGGGAGCCGAGCAACGTACGCTCGCGGCGAGACGGTCGCTCTATCCCCGGCTGACGCTGACCGCCGGGGCCGGCACCGTCAGCGACGATCTTGGCGATCTCCTCGACGGCGACTTCCGCGTATGGAATATCGCCGCCGGGATCTTCCAACCGATTTTTCAGGGCGGACGACTTCGAGCCGACGTCGAACGCAACCAGCAGATCCAACGAGAGCAGGTCGCCGCGTTCCAGGCCGCCGCCCTCCGCGCCTATGGCGAGGTCGAATCCGCGTTGGTGGCCGAGGAGGCTCTCGCCCGTCGGCTGGGCCACCTGAACCAGGCCTCCGAGCAACTTCTGGCGGCGGTGCGGCTGGCGGAGGACCGCTACCGCAACGGGATCGGTGACTACCTGACCGTTCTCGAGAGTCAGACTCGCGCCCTGCAGGCGCTGACCAGTTCCATCGGCGCACGACGTCAACTCCTCGACAATCGCATCAGCCTGCACCTGGCCCTAGGTGGTGGGTTCGATCGCGCTTCCGACCGGATCGATCCGACGGAGACTTCCCGATGACTCGACGCAAGACCCCTCTCCTCAAAGTCGTCGCACCGATCGCCGTGCTGGCGATCTTCGGCCTCATCGCCTGGGTCCTGGTCGCGACGGCCAAAGATGCCGAGACTCAGATCCCGGAACCGATCCGCCCCCTCGTTCGAACGATGGTCGTCGAGCCGGAGAGCACGCGTCTCGTGGTTCGCAGTCAGGGCACCGTGAGCCCCAGGACAGAGAGCGAGATCGTGGCCGAAGTGTCCGGTCGAGTGACGTGGGTCAGCGCCCAGTTCGTTGCCGGCGGGTTCTTCGACAAGGGTGTTCCACTCCTGCGGATCGACTCTCACGACTACACCGAGATCGTTCGCGAGGCCGACGCCCGGGTGGCACAGGCCGAGTTGCGTCTCGCTCGGGAAATTGCCGAGGCCGAGATCGCCCGGCAGGAATGGGAATCGCTTGGCTCCGGCGAGACGGCACCGCCGTTGACCCTGCGAGTCCCACAGGTTGCCGAGGCCGAGGCGACGTTAGAGGCGGCCCGCGCCGGTCGTTCCCGTGCTCAGCGCGACCTCGCCCGCACCGAGGTCGCCGGCCCCTACGAGGGCCGCATTCGAGTCAAACATGTGGACATCGGTCAATTCGTCAATCGGGGAACCCCGGTCGCAACGGTCTATGCCGTCGATTACGCGGAGGTTCGTCTTCCGCTCCCAGACTCGCAACT
This sequence comes from Acidobacteriota bacterium, assembly GCA_029861955.1. Taxonomy (NCBI): domain Bacteria; kingdom Pseudomonadati; phylum Acidobacteriota; species Acidobacteriota bacterium. The sequence goes on along the minus strand of JAOTYK010000032.1, from coordinate 9,969 downwards.
GGCCTACGTCGATCTCCCGTTGGACTACCGTGACGGCTCCGCTCGTCTGACCGGCCCCGAGGTCGTTCTGTTGGCGGAGTTTGCCGGTGAGACCCATCGCTACTCGGGCCACATCGTCCGCACCGAAGGCGAGATCGACCCACGCAGCCGGATGGTGACGGCGGTCGCGCAGGTGGCCGATCCGTATGCCCGTGGTGATGAACGCTCACGCCCCCCTCTGGCCGCCGGGATGTTCGTCGAGGCGGAGATCATCGGCCGCGAGGTCGAAGACGTCCTACGGCTTCCTCGCGCTGCGCTGCGTCAGGACGGAACCGTGTTGCTGGTTGATGACGACAGGCGGCTTCGTTTTCGAACGGTGCAAGTCCTGCGTGCCACCGACAGCGACATCCTGGTTACGGGCGGGCTGTCCAGCGGTGATCGAATCTGCCTCTCGCCCCTGTCCGCGGTGACGGACGGCATGCAGGTCCGCATCGCCGGAGAGGACGACCCGTCGTGAATCGTGCGATCGAATGGTTCGCAACCAACACCGTTGCGGCCAACCTGATCATGGTGCTTGTGATCGTCGGCGGACTCGTCTCGATCGTCGGTCTCCCTCTCGGCAAGATCAACATCGACTCGGCGATCCGTCAGGAGGTCTTCCCGGAGTTCTCCCTGGATCTGCTGACCATCACCGTCCCCTACCTCGGTGCCTCCCCGGAAGAAGTGGAGGAGGCGGTCTGCGTGCGGATAGAGGAAGCGATCCTTGGTGTGGACGGCGTCAAACGCGTCACGTCGAACGCCGCCGAGGGGATGGGGGTTGCCACCGTCGAACTGATGCTGGGCGAGGACATCCGTCGGGTCCTGGACGACGTTCGCTCTCGCATCGACGCGATCGACACGTTCCCCGCGGAGACGGAGCGCCCCGTGATCCGCGAACTGACCAACCGACGTGAAGTCATCGACATCGCCGTCTCCGGTCCCGCCGACACCCGGGCGCTGCGTCATCTTGCCGACCGCGTTCGGGACGACCTGGCCCGCCTACCGGAGATCACGCTGACGGAGGTCTCCACCTCCCGGGAGTTCGAGATCTCGATTGAGGTCTCCGAGGCCGATCTTCGTCGTCACGGACTGACCCTTGGATTCGTCGCCGATGCCGTCCGACGTTCGTCTCTGGACCTTCCCGGTGGCCAGGTCAAGACCGAGGGTGGCGAGATCCTGCTCCGAACCAGCGGGCAGGCCGAGACCGGCGTTCAGTTCGAATCGCTGGTGTTGCTGGCGCGACCCGACGGCACCCGCCTCCTGCTCGGCGACGTTGCCACGGTCCGCGACGGGTTCGCGGATACCGATCAGTGGGCCCGCTTCAACGGCCATCCCGCACAGATAGTGCAGGTCTTTCGTGTCGGCGATCAGGATGCCCTGTCGATCGCCAGCGCCGTCGAGAATTACATCGAGCGGGTCGAGCCCACGCTTCCCGAAGGCATCGAGCTGACGACGTGGAATGACGCGTCACGGATTCTCCGCGGTCGTCGAGACCTACTGGCTCGCAACGGCATGACCGGTCTGGCCCTCGTGTTCCTCAACCTGGCGTTGTTCCTTCGCTTCCGCCTCTCGTTCTGGGTCGGCATCGGACTCGTGATCGCCTTCCTCGGCGCGTTCTGGATGATGCCCATGTTGGACGTGTCGATCAATTTGATCTCGCTATTCGCGTTCATTCTCGTGCTGGGGATCGTGGTCGACGACGCGATCGTCGTCGCGGAGAACATCCACTCGCATCAGCGTCGGCACGGAGACATGCTTCGTGGCGCGATCGAGGGAGCGCAGGAGATGGCAATCCCCGTTACGTTCGCCGTCTTGACGACGGTGGCGGCGTTCAGCCCGCTCCTCTCGGTCCCCGGCTCGACCGGCAAGGTGATGGCCGTCATCCCTCTGATCGTCATCCCCTGCCTGCTGTGGTCGCTGGTGGAATCGCTCTGGGTGTTACCGGCCCATCTGGCCCATGGCGATCGTCCGCTGACGGAATCCCACGGCTGGCTGGCCACCCACTGGAATCGTGTGCAGCAGGGAGTCGCCGGAGGGCTGCGAAAGTTCATCGCCCGCGTCTACCAACCGGCGTTGGACTTCGCCCTCGAGTGGCGGTACCTGACCCTCGCCGTCGGGTTGGCGTTGCTGATCCTGACGGGCGCGATGATCAAGTCCGGGACGGTGCGGTTCATCTTCTTCCCCAACGTCGAGTCCGACATCATCGCGGCGTCGATCACACTGCCACCGGGGACTCCGGCTCAACAGACCTCCGAGGCGGTACGAACGCTGGAGGAGGCGGCCGAACGATTACGGACGGAGGTCGTCGCAGAGACCGGCCAGGATCCGTTCGTGAACCTGGTCGCCGTGGTGGGCGAGCACCCGTTCAGCCGTGCACAGGCGCAGAACGGGGGCGGATTCGCGGCGCGTGAGATCTCCGCAAACCTCGGCGAGTTGACCATCGAGCTCCTTCCCTCCGAGGAACGAAGCATCGGCAGCGAAGACCTGGCAAACCGCTGGCGAGAGATGGCCGGGAGGATTCCCGACGCGATCCAGACCAGCTTCACATCGTCGCTATTCTCCCCCGGCGACGACGTCAACGTGCAGCTGACCGGGCCCGATCTCGACGAGTTGCGTCTCGTCGCCGATCAACTCAAGACAGAGCTGGGGAACTTCGCCGGGGTCTATCAGATTTCCGATTCGTTCCGCGACGGCAAGCGTCAGATCGATCTGGACATCAAGCCACGGGCAGAGATCCTCGGGCTGACTCGATCGGACCTTGCCCGTCAGGTTCGTCAGGCGTTCTACGGCGAAGAGGCCCAGCGGATCCAGCGGGGGCGGGATGATGTTCGAGTGATGGTCCGATTCCCCGAGGACGAAAGACGCTCGCTCGCCAACCTCGAGAACATGCGGGTGCGAACACCGTCCGGAGACGAGATCCCGTTCAGCACCGTCGCCGCAGTTCGCGATGGACGCGGCTACGCCAGCGTTCGACGGGTCGACCGGCGACGGGCGATCAACGTCACCGCCGATGTCGACGCGGCGCAGGCGACACCGGGGAAGATCATCGAACAGGTGCAGCGCGAGCTGCTCCCGGGAATATTGAGGGACCACCCGGCGGTGGGTTACACCTTCGAGGGCCAACAGTCGGAACAGCGTGAGACCCTCGGCGGACTCATGCGTGGGTTCGTGGTGGCGCTGATCGTCATCTTCGCGCTGCTCGCGGTCCCGTTGCGCTCTTACCTTCAGCCCGTCTTGATCATGGTCGCGATCCCGTTCGGACTGGTGGGTGCCGTGTGGGGACACGTCGTCCTGGGCATGCCGTTGACGATCCTGTCGATGTTCGGTCTCGTGGCGCTAACGGGCGTGGTCGTCAACGACAGCCTCGTGCTTGTCCATCACATCAACCGTCAGCGGGAAACCGCTAGCACCGTGTTCGATGCGGTGCGCAACTCCGGTGCCAGTCGCTTCCGCCCGATCCTGTTGACCTCGATGACGACCTTCTTCGGGCTGGTTCCGCTGATGCTGGAACGAAGCATGCAGGCCCGATTCCTCATTCCGATGGCGGTGTCGGTCGCGTTTGGCGTGGTGTTCGCGACACTGATCACGCTGGGACTCGTCCCGTCGTGCTACCTGATCCTCGAGGACATCCGCGGATTGTTCTCCAGCAAACGGGGCAACGTGTAGACCCAGGCGCGAATCTGGTCCCTGACATCGCGGTAGACCCTCAGGATCTCCGCCTCGTCCTCCATCCCCGCGGTCCTTCCCGGTGGGTCGGGAAACGACTGATGCAGGTGGCGAACGCCGGTCGGTGGCAGCGGGCAGGCACCCCGGGCGGCATCACAGACGGTGACGACCAGGTCGACATCACTTACGGACTGCACGTCGTACGGAGTCGACTGGTATCCGGTCATGTCGACGCCTGCCTCGGTCATGACCTGGATGGCCCGGGGATCCAACCCCTTGGGTGCGCTCCCCGCAGAGGAGGGCTCGACGGTCTCCCCCATCAGCTGCCGGGTCCACGCCTCGGCCATCTGGGAGCGACAGGAGTTCCCGGTGCAGAGGAAGAGAAGGGTGGTTCGGGACGCCTTTTGACCGGTCATGGGCTTCATCCTAGCAGAGACCACGCCCCTAAGTCGTTGAAAACAAGGGCCAAAAAAGATTCTACAGGTCAATACCCGTCATTAGGAACAACTCCGGGTATCTTGGTGTTACAGGTGACGGGGGGACACACAGCTTGTGAGAGAGGGATCCACGATGATGCATCTTCCGTCCTCGTCCGATGTCGACAGTGGTCTGGAGCGCGTCCGCGCCCGTCTTCTGTCGGATCTCCATGAAGGGCGGCTCCAGCCCGGTGACCGGGTTCCCTCGGTCCGGCGGTTGGCCGACCTGACGGGGATGAACCGTAAGACGATCCATCGGGCCTACACGTCCCTGGCCCTCGAGGGGCTTCTCGAGGCCCGCCCGGGAAGCGGCACCTACATCTCCAAGAGTCCCGGCCAGCGAGCCGCCGACTTTCCCGTCGATGAGCTGATGCTGGCGTTGAGCCATTCCCGCGAGGAGGCGATGGCGTTGCATGTCGATCCCGCTGCATTCGTGGCATTCCTCTGTGCAGGTCTCGCCAACGGGCTCCAGGGCACACCGGTCACCGTGGCGGAGTCCAGCGATGAACGAGGGTCGGTCCTCTGCCGTGCACTCGGGGAACAGCTCCAGGTCGAACCAAGATTTCTGCGGATTCAAGATCTGGAAGACGACCCCCAGAAGGCCATCCGCGGTACACGAGTGGTCGTCACGACTGCCGAACACAAGGAACCGCTGACCAAGGTCTTTGGACCTCTCGGCATCTCGGTCTTCTCGGTCGACCGCGAGAGCCGCGCTCCACGATCGACCTCCGGGAGCGCAATGGAGACCCGCCAGTGGAACCTGCTACCGGAATCGGTAGAGAACCTGAAGGCGACGCTCTCCATGGATCTGGCGCTTCGGCAGGCCGCCACCCGCAGAGTCTGCTAGGCCCCCAGTACCGTTGAGAACACGTCGTCCCACCGTTCCATGTGGTGACGAAGTCCGAATCGACGGACATGATCCGTGGCCCGCGCGACACGACGACGTCGCTCCTCCGGGTCCTCGATCACGGTCTTCAGCGTCGTGGCCAATGCGTCGATGTCCTCGGCCGGAACCAGCCAGCCATCCTCCCCGTCACGAATGATCTCTGCGGGGCCCGACGGGCAGTCGGTGGCAACGACCGGCACACCGGCGTCCATGGCCTCCAGGATCACGTTGCCGAACCCTTCGTAGCGGGACGAGAGGACGAAGAGACCCGACTGGCGTAGGAGGCCAAAGGGGTCGGCCAATAGCCCGGTGAAGACCACCCGATCCCGGAGTCCGAGTTGATCCCGTTGTCGTTCCAGAGCCGCCCGATCTTCCCCCTCGCCCACGATCGCCAGCGACCAGTCCGTCTGTTCCGCCACACGCCCGAAGGACTGCAGCAGGAGGTCGAAGCCCTTCTGCCGGGTCAGGCGTCCGATCCCGACGGCAAAGCGACCCGGCGTCAGACCCTCCGGCAGCGGGGCCGATGCGTCCACAGCCGGACGCGGAACGTGAGGATTGTGAATCACCGTCCGGCGACTCCGTGGAATCCAATCGAACGATCGATCGATTCCGTGACTGATGCTCACGACGTGATCCGCAAGTGGATAGCAGAGACGTCTCAGGATTCGCCATGCGGGGCCGTCGTCCTGTCGGATGGGATCGATTCGTTGCGAGACGACGACAGGAAGACGCAATCGCTGACAGGCAAGAATGCTAAGAACGTTGGTCGCGTCCATGAAGGAGATGACCAGGTCCGGAGCGAGCTGCCGCAACGTGTCGGTGATCGAGGAGAGGCGCCGAAGGTTCCGTTGGACCGCCCTCGCGAATCCCGGACGATAGCCGCCAAGGTCCAACGCAACCCGTTCGACGCCGAGGGGGACAGGATAGAAATCGTGGGTCGGAGCCAGGAGCGTCACGAGCGTCACCCGGATTCCACGATCGACAAATTCTCCGGCGATCGTGGTCGCCACGCGTTCCGCGCCGCCGCCCTGAAGCGACGAGATGACCAACGCGATGTGATCCGGTCGTGTCATGGCTGCGTCCAACTCGAAAGGTCCTTCCCGAGGACATCCTCGAGCCGACGAATCCCCGGTCGCAGTTCATCAAGAAGGTCGCTTCGGATCGTGGGGTCCAGCGGTGAACGGGTCTGTGGGCCGGCGTTCGCCGCAAGCATCTTTCGGCGGAGTTCGTTGCGGTCGTGAAAACCGGGCATCAGTTTTCGACCGATCCAACGCACGGCCGGCGGCGGTCGCAGAAGGAAGTTCTGGAGCGGTCGGAAGCGCACCTTCTTCGCGGGGTTGATCACTTCAAGTTCGGTGGTGAAATCCGGATCTATCTCGAGGAACCGAAGGGTATCGCGGAAGACCTGTGCGGTCTCGCGACGAAAGTCGTCAAAGAGAATCACGCGGACGCGGTCGGACCCGAAGACCTCCAGGTAGCGTTCGACCTGGGGCGCATAGTCCGCAATGGCGCGATAGTGAAGCTGTTCGGGGAAGGTCACGTTGGCGGGTAGGCGCTCCCCGTCTCGTCTGGCCGACTCGGCCGAGAGCGCGTCCTGGAACGACGTGAGATCCTCGTCGTCGTTGTAGAGCAATTGACTGTGCAACGAGTAGAGCATCTCCACCGGCTGCCGAAGCATGATGACGATCCGCGCATCGGGAACCCTCTGCCGGATCTCCTGCGCGGCAGCACGGGTGTAGAGATACCAGACCGACCCATCCCCGAGTCGGGTCTCCGCTCCGGCGGTGGCAAAGTACATCGCAAGGTACTCGTCCCAACTCTGACGGGGAACGCGCAGGTCCATATCGGACCCGAAGAAATTCAGTTCCTTCTCCGGGGGGATGTAGACGTCGGGATGCCGAGACAGATACTCACACATCGCCGTCGTGCCGCTCTTGACGGCACCGACCACGAAGAAGTTCGGCGCACGACTCATCGGTGACTCCTCAGCCCCAGAACCGACGGGTCCAGCCCGAGTCGCCGACGAGCACGTAGAACCAGAGCGATGTTCCAGAGAATCGTGCTGCTGGCGGTAGCCACCGCAGCCCCCAACATGCCGAAACGCGGGATCAGAACGATGTTCAGAGTGATGTTCAACAACGCGCCGACACCGAATCCGATCGCGGCGTCCCGTTCGTGGCCCGTCATGATCAACAGCACGCCCACACTTCCCATCAGAACGTTGACCATCTGGCCTACGACGAGGATCGTCAGAGGCCGTGCGGCGGCGAGATACTCGGCGCCGACGAACGACAGAATGGGTTCGCGGAGCAGAATCAGCAGAACCACCGGCCCGATCGTCAATACGCTGACGATTCGAACACTGCGGGTCATGGTCTTCTGGAGAGCACCAAGGTCCCGTCGTTCCCAGAGGTTCGAGACCTGCGGCGCAACCGCCGCGTTAAACGCATAGAGGAAGAACGGAACCAACGTAGAGAGGTAGACCGCGATCGCGTAGACCCCTGCAACGCTCTTTCCGCGAAGCGGACCCAACATCAACAGATCGGTCTGTGCGTTGATGACCTGAAGTCCACCCAGCACGACGAGCGACGCCGACGCCTTCATCCAGCCGGGAGGTGGTGCGGCGGAGGTGGCCGTCTTGAACGTGTCCGGCCAGGCTCGGAGCAGCAGCGCCGCCGCGATGACGAACGCAAGCAGGTTGGCCGCAAGGTTGGCCGTCACGGCTCCCCCGGCACTCAGCCCCCACACGCCCATCATCGGGAGCACGACCACCGCCACTGCGAACGCACCCGGACGCACCAGGTACTCCGGCGTCTGCGAGGCGGTGACTCGATTAAGCCCCTGAAGGGCACCCTGCCGTAGGCGTGTCAGCGCAACGACGGGAACGAGAAGAAGCGCAAGACGGATCGCATTGCGGGTCTCGTCGTCGTAGTGATCGTAGAGCAGCCACAGCAGGCCGATGGCGATAACACCCACGAAGAGCGATCCAAATGCCACGACGCCGTTGCCACGACCCCACAAGCCTCTGGACCGGGTCCAGTCCCCGGACGCTCGACTGGTGGCGACCTGCCGGAGCAACAACTGGTCTGCCCCCACCAGCGCCGGAATACCCAGCACGCTGGCCCACGCCATGGCCTGGGTATAGGCGCCGTAGCCCGCCGCCCCAAGGCGACTGGCCAACCACCAACTCGTGAAGGTGGAAAGCGCCAGCGCCACGAGGCGCAGGACGGTGCTGCCGGTGGCGTTCAGTGAGAGAGGTGGCATCGACCTCTAGCTTACCAATGATGGGGGACGACCGGGCAAGACGTCGTGACGGAGATTCAGCACGAATCGACACGGGGTGCTGGTCTCTCCCCGGCGCCCGGACGTATTCTCTTATGGATGAATCCCGTCGCTGTGATTCCAATCGCCTGCATCATCGCCGTCGCCACATCGCTCGGCATTGCCCAGGATCCCGCTCCGACCGAGTTTGACATCGAATCGACAGTCCGTCTTCGGAGCGTCCGGTTGCGACTGCTCACCCCACCGGCGGCCCCCGACCATCATTGCGACGAACTGACCCTCGATGATCTCGAGGTCCGTGTCGAGGGGCTCCCCCTGACCCGTGCGGACTATGTCGAACTCGACCGAACCCGTCGCCCGACCGTCCATGCTCTGCTCGTCGATACGAGCGTGAGCATCGCCCGGGTCATCGAGCCAATCCGCTCGGCGGCGTCGCACTACGCTCGACAGATCGACTGGTCGTTGGACTCGGCCTTCCTCGCCCATTTCGGCGACGGCGTCATTCTCTCCACGGCCGAGTCGAGAGACCCGGACGAGGTCGTCCGCGGGCTTCGCGCTCTGCGACCGGGCGGGCAGACGGCGCTCTACGACGCGCTCGTCCTGACGATGATGGAGTTTGACGATCGTCTGGAGCGCCCGGTGATCGTCCTGTTGACCGACGGAGAGGACTCGGGCAGCCTCCACGAGCGCCGGGACGTGATGCGGTACGCCGCCGAACGCCCGGATCTGGCGGTCTTCGTGATCGGTGTCGGACTGCCTCCCATCAACGCCAGATCGGGCGACTCGGCCTCGACCCGCAAGTTTCTCGAGCGACTGGCCAGGAGAACCCGCGGGCGTTACTTCAACTTGCCGACGGTCCACACCGTCAGACCGACTTACAACCAGGTTCGATCTCTGCTGGACCGAGAGGCGGAGCTGACGGTGAGAGACCCGTTCCCGGATGATTCACCCCGCCCCTTGCGGGTGCGATCAAAACGTCTCGGCTGCAAGATCGAGACGCTCTTCGAGGTAGATGAGCAACGACGCGATGCAGGCACCGAAACCGTCGACCTGAGCGATCAGGCGTTACCGAAGTTGGTCGATTTGCGCGAACGGATTCCCGATTACTCCGTTCACGACGGGTGTGACGGCGCGGTGCACGTTCGGACAGACTCGGCAACCCGTGTCATTTCGGGCTGCGCGCTGGGTGTCACGATGCAAACCGGTTCCCTATTCTCCGCCACCACCGTCAAACACCACGAATTCAATAGCTGGCTGAAGCTTGGATTGAGGCCGTTCCGCTTCGGGGTACCCCCGTTGGCGGAGCTTCCACGAAGCGCCGGTGAAGCGCTCGAATTCACGCTGGACGACATTCCGGAATCGCTACCGAAGACCGACCCACGAAAACGACCTGCGTCGAGCCACGGACGCCCGTATCACGACATCCCGTCATGGACCGACGGCTGGAGTTGGTTCGGTGAACGACGCTTGCTTGCCGGCGAGTTCGCGAAGCTCCCGGATGTTCGGGAATGGCTGAAGAAGACTCTGGATCGCGAGGCGATCCAGCAGCGTCAGATCCTGAAGCGTCAGGTGCGGCAACGATTCCCGACGTTCTCGGTGGAAGATCAGGAGCGTATGGTCGAGCTCTCCCCTGGAGGACAA
>JAOTYK010000031.1 GCA_029861955.1 Acidobacteriota bacterium | reverse complement strand
AACGTTAGCCAGATGGAAATACCGCTAGGAAGTAATCACCTTGGCCAGATCTTTCTCCGACGCGCCGAGAGCAAGGAGCGAACGAATAAGAAGGTCAAGTGATACAGAAGGGTCACCAGTCTCCATCTTCGCGACGCGAGATTGGCTTGACTTGATGAGTTTCGCGAAGTCGGTCTGCGTGAGTTTCCGTCGCTGCCTACGCTTGCGAAGACTTTCGCTCAATCGAAACTTCATCTCAACGTACAAAGCTTCTTCAGGTGTGAGATCTAGAAAGTCCTCAGCGTTGCCGAACTTCCAGCCCTTCTTCTCTAACGCTTCCTTCTTTTTTTTACGCATCGTCATAGTCCTTCAGACGCCTCTTTGCTGCCTTAACAACGGCCTTGGGCGTCTGGGCCGTTTTCTTCTTAAACACCTCGGCGATAATCACGGCTTCGGGTGTCAATCGGTAAATAATTCGCCACGTAGTATTTTGATCAACGATTCTAAGTTCATGACACCTGGTTCCGATCGTCGGCATGGCTCGGGAGTGTGGCATTACAAGCGCCTCGCCCCGCTGCAGTTGTCGCAAAAGAAATCCAGCTTCCAATCGGGCAGACTTTCCGAACGGCGGCGATTTAACTTCGCCTTCGAGCCACACCAGTGGTTTATCTTTCGGGCTCACTGATATATACTATGTCTAATATGACATATTGTCAAGAATTAGTATCGCCAGAGGCTAACAACACCTTGAAGCTGTCAGTCTGATCTGTCACGACCCTTGCTGGCGCAAGGCCCGCGCCAGACCGCCCTGCAGCTTAAGGCAACGTTAGGCATGCAGGTTTGCCTTTCCCAATTGTTTGACTGTTGATGACCCAAAGGCGACACTCGCCAAACAAGTAGATTTCGTGAGAACAATCCTGAAAACGCCCCTTACCGATCCGAAGCATGACTGTAGTGGCTGGCTAACTCGGCGAAAGCGTGGCTCCCTGACATTGCTCTGGCTAGTTGCAGCACTGGGTACCGGCTGCACTACCGTCGACCGTTCTGGCATCGTCGGTCCGCCATATGTTGTCTCGTCGTCTCCGATTCGCATTGTCAGCGCCAATGACGGCGATTCCAACCGGCAGCGCGGAGAAGAGTTGCCCGATTCGATCACTGTGATTGATCTTTCTCCGGATGCGCCACCGTTGACACGGACGGTATCCGGGACCGTACCGAACACATTCGCGGGCGCACCCTTCTCCGCCATAGTACTGGACGGAAAGTACGCCGCGATCACATATCATCCCTGGGGCCAGGCGGAAAACACGCGCCTGCCAAGCCAGATCTCGCTCGTTGACCTGGACGCTCCTGATTTGCCAGTGGTTGCGACGTTGCCACTCCCCGATCATGCCTGGCAAGTTGCGTCGCACCCCGACGGAGAAACGCTAATCGCGATAAGCGATCATCAAATCCATCTTATAAGCGTCGAGGCCGGTGGGCTGGAAATTGTGGCACAGAGCGAGCCGTTTCCACTGTACTTTATATCCTTTGCGATAAGTCCCGACGGGCACTCCATTATTGTCACCGCTGCCGAACAAATCGCTTACTCGGCGGAAGTCGAGTTGCACCTCTTCGTACTCGAAGGCAACACTGTCCGTCATGCTTTGCAGATCGGAGTCGATCCGGAAGTGGGTGAAATCGATCAGCCTTTCGCACCTCGTTTCAGTCCGGACGGCTCACGCGCACTCGTCCTGAATGGTCTAGGGTTAGCAGCCAGGCCACCGCTCGACGCCGTGCTTAGTATTGACATGACACTCGAAACTCCAAAGGTGACTGAGGCGATCCCCAGTGTCGCACAGGGGCTCGAGAGTGCCGCCTTTCATCCAAGCGGTGACTTTGCGGTGATTACCTGCATTGATGGTCCCTACGTTGGACATCTCGCGGTCGTCGACCTCACCGTATCGCCGATGCAGCTCCTCTACTATCTCCCAATGGCATTCGTACCGCAGGGAATTGAATTCAGTCCTGATGGTGAAATGCTGTTTGTGCAAGCGAACATGGCACACCACATCGATGTGTACAGCGTCACAGGGATGAAGTTGGTTCGAAGTCCGTATGTACTCCACACCGGCGAGGGTCCGGCATCCATCGCATTGAGCCCACTCTTGGAGACGCAGTGACCGCTAATGGCTGCGGGTTGGAATGCCATTTGAATACAGGCTCTTGAAGTGAAGCGCGCTGATGCCTAACAAAAAGATGGAGCTGACAATTGCAAAAGCCGCTCGTTTGGCTACGCCAAGCCTCCCGTCACTTGCAATTGCAGCTGATCTTTAACGTTAGACGGATCTGAAGAACCGAGGCCTTGCATGGATACCGTTAAAGCAGTAAAATAGCTCCATGGAGTTCCGTGGATGATCGTCTCCTTTGGGGACAAAGCGACCGCGGCGCTGTATCACGGTGAACGTGGCAAGGCGATTAGGAAGTTTCCTCCCGATATTCGTAGTACAGCACTCCGGAAGTTGGATGTTTTGAACGGCGCGAGGGAACTCAAGGATCTGCGATCTCCGCCAGGCAACCGACTGGAGGCGCTTCGTGGTGATTTGGACGGGTTTCACAGTATTCGGGTCAACGTTCAGTGGAGAATTGTGTTTCGCTGGGTTGATGGAGATGCTCAAGAAGTGAGCGTGGTCGACTATCACTAGTTCAGGAGACGAGATGCTACCGAAGCACAGAATTCCGACGCACCCGGGCGAGATCCTGCTCGAGGAGTTTCTGAAGCCCTTGGGAGTAACTCAGGTTGCGTTCGCAAGCCACATCGGTGTGTCCGTCCAGCGAGTGAACGAGCTCGTCCGGGGCAAGCGTGGTATTACTCCAGAAACAGCCTGGCTTTTGTCACAAGCACTCGGCACGACACCACAATTCTGGGTCAATCTTCAGACGAATCACGATCTAGCTTTGAGCCGTCCCCGAAAGACGATCCGAAAGGTCCGGCGGGCAGGCTAAGGTGTTCTGTGGCGGCGCACCGGCTAACAAAGTTTTGCAACTGACGATCTATCTTGTCACGGCCCGTGCATGCGCACGGTCCGCGCCAAGCTAGCTCGCAGCTGAAAACAACGTTAGGCGGATATCCGGAAGTGAGAAGCAGGTGATCAACATCAGTCGGTCCATGAGAACATCATTGCTTGTGGCACTAATCCTTCTCGGCCTAGCTGCCTGCGCTACGAGGACGAATTCGATGAGCCAGTCGGAGTTGACCAACTTCGCAACTCGCTATGCCGCAGCCTGGAGCAGCCAGAACCCGGAAAACCTGGCGTCGTTCTATGTCGAGGAGGGATCCCTCACCGTCAATGCGGGTGATCCAGCTGTTGGACGCACGGCGATTGCCGCCAAGGCCAGGGGGTTTATGGAGGCGTTTCCCGACATGGTCGTTACGATGGACTCCGTGAGCCAGGGAGAGAGCCACGCGACCTTTCACTGGACGTGGACGGGAACGAATACCGGCCCCGGAGGAACGGGCAGGTCCGTTCGAATCAGCGGGTACGAGGAGTGGGTGCTTAGTGACAATGGCCTAATCGTAGAATCGAAAGGGCACTACGATGAGGCGGAGTACCAACGCCAGATGAACGGGGTCAGCGGTGAGCGCAAGCCTACCGCCTAACAACCGGTTGCAGCGGACGGTCCGTTGCACGGCCCGCCGCTGAACCGAACGCTTGGCGGTAGAAACACGATGCAGCTTGCGAACTTCTTAAATGATCTTTCAGCGTGGGCCGAATCACGCTCCGATGTGTTGGGGCTGGCCATTGTCGGATCTCATGCTCGCGGCTCTGCTCGTCTGGACTCGGACGTTGATCTGGTTGTTCTCTGCGAGAAACCAGCAGCGTTGGCAAATCGCAAAGACTGGGTGGCACGGTTTGGTGAGGTGCGTCAGGCTGTGCCCGAGGAGTATGGAGTGGTTCGTGCTGTGCGAGTTGTCTACGAAGATGGGCTGGAGGTAGAATTTTGTCTCAGCTCGTTGGAGTGGGCTAACATCCCGCTCGATGCGGGGACAAAAAGGGTGATCTCGGATGGCATGCGCATCCTCTATGACCCGGGCGATCTTCTGCGAGATGCTGAGATCGCAGCTGCCGCCTAACAGCGCCTTGAAGCTGCCGGTCCGTCCTGTCACGGCCGATGCGTCCGCAACGCCCGCGCCGGGCCGCCCCGCAGCTTAAGGCAACGTTAGGTGGCACTGAAAGGTCTTCATGAGTTGCGCCGCACTGATCATCGATATGCAGGAGGACTTCTTCGCGCATGAGAGACTTTCTCAACGCCGAGCTGTTCTTACGCAGCACGTAAACGACCTTGTTGAGATCTGTCGCTTAGGACGGGTTCACGTCGTATGGGTAAAACAAGAATTCGCGCCTGATTTGAGCGATGCATTGCTCGAGGTCAAAAAGAATACAATTCACATCGTGATTGCGGGAACGCCAGGCGCTTCGATATTGCAAGAACTTGACTATCAAGCATCTGATCATCTCGTAGTAAAGAAACGGTACAGCGCATTCTTCGGAACCGACCTTGACAGTTTGCTTGATCGGATACAGCCGGCTCAGCTAATAATCGCTGGAATCAACACGCATGCATGCGTAAGAACCACGGTTATCGATGCATATCAAAGAGATTACGAGATTGTTCTGGCTCGCGATTGTATTGAGTCGCACGATGGCGAGCATCACGAGGTATCGTGGAGGTATATGGACGGGAAGCTCGCCAGAAGCATGAGTAACGAACAAATCGGTTCGTTAATTGCCGATGCCACCTAACAAGAGCTTCCAGCCGACAAAGCCGTTCGTCACGGCCCTGGCTGGCGCCAGGGCCGCGCCAGGCCACCGTGCAGCTGACCCGAAGAACGTTATACGCACATGAGAAATGTAATATCAAAGTTCATAGTAGTCCTCGTGGTTGTCCTACTATCTCCCGCCTTAGAGGCTGGGGGCATGTCGCGACCTACATCAGAACTATGCTCTCCTGCTCGGATCAACTTGGGCGACCTTCTAACAATAAGGATTCCGAATCCATCGTTGGATGAATTGGCTGTTAGCGATCCTCTGGGGAGATGGTTCTATCTTCAAGGGTCAGGTGCGATCCAACCTCTACTAGGGAAGCGTCAATTCGCAGAAGCCGAAAAGATCACATTGGACACCTCCACTATTGCCGGCACGCTGCATAAAGATGGAGTTGGAGTGCAGTTGCTGGTATTCACGATGCCTGGTCAATACAGAGTTCATCTTGCCGATAACCTCGAAACGGAGCCAGAGAACGCCTTATACTTCGAGTGTCAGGTAATCGTCATTGAGCGTGGTGGCGTATAACAACGTCTTCCATCTGCCGATCTGCCTTGCCATGGCCCGTGCATGTGAACGGTCCCCGCCAAGTCAGCTCGCAGCTGAAAACAACGTTAGCCAGGCGAAGACAACGCGCGGTTGCTGAGGAGAAATGAATGAAGGTCGCGGTTGCCGCTCTACTCATCTTAGTTGGTGCTGCCGAGAGTAGCGCGCCGCAAATTGCGGGTATTCAGCGTCTCGCATGGCTGCAGGGCTGCTGGGAATCGGCGTCTCCGACGACCACAATTGAGGAAAATTGGATGTCGCCGCTCGGCAAAAGCATGGTGGGAGTTAGTCGCACCGTTCGCGCCGACAGTCTGGTCGCATTCGAAACCATCGTCATTCGTGAACAGGGTAGCCGCCTAGTTTATGAAGCATATCCTTCGGGGCAAGCTCCCGCCGCTTTTCATTCTAAAGATATACGTGACACCGCTGTAGTGTTCGAAAATCTGACTCATGACTTTCCGCAGCGTATTGGGTATCGGCGCAACTCATCCGACTCGTTGACGGCGTGGATCGAAGGAATTCAAAACGGGGAACAGCGACGAATAGAGTTTTTGTACAGTCGCGTAGAGTGCACTAACAATTGAAGTACGGCTGGCTAACAAGAGTTTTCACCTGCAAAGCCAACATTATCCGGACATAACGAGGTCCATTGTGACGAATCAACTGACTTCTATTCTGATGGTACTAGGTTTGGTGGCAACTTCATTGGGATCTCCAGCGATCGCAGGTAAGGGAAAGGGGGATCCCCCGATAGCCGTTCGCTACCTAGAAATCGTCAGCAACGACGTAGACACATTGACTCAGCTCTACGAGCGCGTGCACGGTCTTTCGTTTGGCCCCCCCGACCCCGATGCCGGACAGGCCCGTATAGCGACTCGAGGGGACGGAACTCTGGTGGGTATTCGGAAACCGCTGGCGGAGCATGAGCAGCCGATCATGCGAACCTACATCGCAGTCGAAGACATCCAACAAGCAGTCAAGGAAGCCGAGGACTCCGGCGCGACTATTGCCTATCCTCCGACCGTACAAGGGCAACACGGCACATTTGCGATCGTGATCCAGGGCGACATACAACACGGCCTATGGCAGCGCTAGCTCCTTCCGGTCGAGCTTGCCACGGTCGCGGGGCTAGCCACCGATTACTGGTGGCTCTTAGCTTCACTCAGCGACTTGCGAATGGAGAGCAAGACAGCGGTCGGCGCATAAGATGAGGCGGAGAAAAGGCCAGATAACATAGAATTGCACCAGACGGCCACGCCCCTTGCGTGCGCAACGGTCGCGCCCGAAGGTTAAGGCAACGTTAGGCATACCGGAAGAGACGGTCGAGATGGCCAAGTGCGAATTATGCAATTCGACTATTATCTTCGGCGGCGTCCGAGACAAAGAGCTTCGGTTTTGCAGCGAGAAGTGCCACAATCAAGGTGCGTTACTCGTCGCTTCGCAACAAGTCCCGGAGAGTGTAGTTCAGCAAGCTGTGTGGCAAGTTCATCGAGGTCCCTGCCCGAAATGCCAAGGAAGTGGACCGGTCGATGTTCATACAAGTCACCACGTGTGGTCGGCGTTGATATTTACGTCGTGGCAAAGCACCCCTCACATTTCGTGCCGTCGATGTGGCATCAAAGAGCAGTTGAGCGACGCGGCGGTTTCTTTTGCAATTGGTTGGTGGGGATTTCCGTTGGGGTTGGTTGTGACGCCGGTGCAGATTGTTCGGAACTTCGTATCCATGGTGCGGGGACCGGATCCAAACGAGCCGTCAGCAGAACTCTCAAAGATCGTACGGTTGAACATGGCTTCACAAACCGTCGCCAATGCTCAAACCCCGGGGTTGGATGCCTGACACGTGGATGAACCTTCGAACCAACTCGTCACGGCCCGTGCGTATGCACGGTTCGCGCCCATTTGGTTCGCAAGTTGTTCGCAACGTTAGACCGCAACGGACAAGCTCTTGAGAAACTACCATCACGCAAGGTTGTCGATGACACTCGTCGTCACTGTCGTAGCCGCGACAACTGTGTCCTGCCAGTCCTCACCTGTGGATGGGGAATCGGATGTAGTCGCGCTCCGAGCGTTGGACCAAGCCTACGCCAGCGAGTGGATCGCGGGCGACGCCGATGGTGTGATGTCACTGTTTACCGCGGATGCCACGCTCGTACCGCATCACGGCGATACGCCGGTCGTGGGTCGTGCGGCGATCCGTGACTTCTGGTTCAACCCGGTGTACCCGCCGACAGTCGTCCCCGCCTGGACCAGGAATACAGAGGAAATCGTTGTGTCCGGCGATGTCGCTATCGTCCGGGGCCGTTCGGTCCTCACTTGGGAGTACGACGGTATTCGAACCACGATCCCCGAGGGGAATTACGTCCTAGTCGCAGTGAAACGCGCTGAAGAGTGGCGTATTCGGCTGCTAACCTGGAACGACGATCCTCGCGAGTGGCTGCAAGAACCCATCAAGCAGGACTAATAGGGAAATATGGCGTTGAACCATCCGGGGAGTTCTATGCCACACTATTCGACAACTCGATCGTCCACACCTGGACTCGCGATGCGTTGGTGTTTGGCGGCCGTGATCTTGTCTCTCGTCTCGTGTGGAGGAGGGGGCGGAGCAGAGCCGGTCGCCGGCAACCCACAGGTAGACTCGATGTTCGCGCACTTTGCCGCGGATGATTCCCCGGGCGCATCGGTCATGGTCGTACGTGACGGAGCCGTCGTGCATTCCGCGGGATACGGCGTCGCCGACCTTGATGATGGGTCGATGATGAGCCCTTCGACTCCGGTTCGTCTCGGGTCGGTCTCGAAGGCGTTCACGGCAATGGCCATCGTGATTCTCGAGGAACAGAGTGCCTTGACGTTTGACTCTCCCGTCACGGAGTGGGTGCCTGAGCTCAGACGCTTCCCGGGCATCACGGTCCGGCACCTGCTGAACCACACGTCCAGTCTCCCCGACTACTACGGTAACGGTAGCCCTCTCGAGGGAATGGCCACGGCGGACGGACGCCAGGCTCCCCTTCAGAACGCCGAAGCCTTCTCGGTTTACGAGGCGTGGGGTGAACCGGTCTTCACACCGGGCGATCGCTTTGAGTACTGCAATCCCGGATATGAGGCGCTTGCTCTAATCGTAGAACGGGTCTCCGGAACGACATTCGCGCAGTTCCTCGAAGCGGAGATCTTTACACCGCTCGGAATGACTACGGCAGCGGTACGCGACCTACCGAGCAAGCGAATCCCGAATCGGGCTATTGGCTACGCTCCGATCGAGGATGGTGGTGGATGGCAGGAGTCCGATGATCATTGGGGCAATTGGCTCGTAGGAGCCGGAGGGATCTACGCCTCACTCGAAGACCTCTTCAAGTGGGACCAGGCTCTGTACCGTTGGGCAGAAACCGGAGCACGTACGGACGAAGCATTCTCGGCGGCGATACGGCCATCCTATTCCTGGACGCGGAGTAGAGCGCCGCGAGCACGCCACCCAACAAACGCACGCACCTGATAGCCAGCGTATAATGCTGCAAGTGGATTCACTGAGAGCTACGAGCATGCCTAGACTCTCCCGAAAGACTATCGCCACCAATCTCAAGACTGCCATCCCTTGCATTTTAGTAGGTGGAGCACTTGGAGCGTTGGTAGGCGGGCTGCTCGATAATACAGTCATTGGAATTCGAGTTGGAGTTATTGCCGGAGGCGTGGTCGCTTATATAATTCTGATGATGAAGTCGGATTAGGCAGTGCCTCGTAACAAGCGCATGCGCCGCGCCCGCAGCTGAACACGAACATTAGACTGATATCAGATTGACTAAACACTCCTTCTTCCGCAAGAAGCCTGGCGTCGTCGGATTGCTATCTGCTGCGGGCACAGTTGCGACGATCGCTTCGATCGCCGGCCTGGCCGGCCAACTCTCGTGGGTTCTAGATCTCGCCTCACATTTCCGCGTCCAGTACTTCGTCACCCTCGTTGTCGTGGCGACTGCCCTTGTTGCAACTCGATCGTATCGGCTCGCAGGTCTATTCTCTGCGATGGCACTTCTCAACCTCGTGCTCGTACTTCAGCTCTACATGGGAACGCCATCTGAACCTGGTTCGCAAGGTCGGCCGTTGAGCGCGATGCTGATTAACGTGCACAGCAGTAATACTGACCACGCCGCCGTGCTTGCCGGTATTAAGAGACACGACCCAGACTTCGTGTTGATTCAGGAGGTCAACCAGCGTTGGTCCGAAGCGCTCAACGCGATTAAAGACCGCTATCCGCACGTCGTAAGTAAGCCAAGAGAAGATAATTTTGGGATGGTGCTGCTCAGTAAGGACGCCCCTCTTGATAGCAACATTCTCGACGTTGGAAATATCGGTGTACCAACGATTCTCGCGAAGTTCGCTCTGGATGGGCGCGCATTCTTTATCTTAGGAACCCACACGCTTCCACCGGTCGGTTCGGAGTACGCCAGAATGAGAGACCGGCATCTTGCCGAAATACCACGGGTCACTGCAGGCTTGGATGCTCCTGTCGTAGTCCTCGGTGATCTGAATACCTCCCCCTGGTCGTATCACTTCAGGAAGCTGATCCGGGAGTCTGGGCTACGAGATGCTTCGCGAGGACATGGAGTTCAAACTACCTGGCCGACCCACCTCTTCCCGATGCTGATTCCGATCGACCATTGTCTTTATTCGTCCGGAATCAAGATCCTCGACAAAGAGATCGGAGGGCGAAATGGCTCGGATCATTACCCAGTGATCGTCGATTTTTCGTTATTGGGGCCACAGCCTGACTAGGTTTTGCAGCCGGACTGCTACTCGAGAAACTCCAGAGCGATTCGATTCAATCTGCCGCGTGGCCAGCCCCTTACTAACGACCCTTTACGGGTTCCCCGACGTCAATACTGAAATGAACCGTGACCACGGCGTCCGTGACGTCGATTACTTCTGCATTGACCGTAGAATCGAGATAACCGCAATCGGCCAGGAGGTCCCGGACGGCCTGCTCAGCAATCGGAAGCTTGCGAAGGTTTGATGGTCTTCCGGACCTCGCGCTCAACGCTAAATCATCGAATCGGTCTAGAGCGAGCTCAGGATCGAGAACGTTCGTGTCATCGAACGTAATCGATTGCACCAGCGCCAATTCCCGAACCGTGAATGTTAGGACCTTGTCTCCTGACGCCAGAGTAATTGCGTCGAAGTCGATCTCCTCGAAGAACCCGAGGTCCCAAAGGACGTCAAGACGGGACTGAAGGTGCTCGAGGTCATACCTGGCACGGAACCCCAACCCCAGCGCGTGTAGAAAGGCCGGTTCGCTCATGCGGTTCAGGCCGTGCACATTGATGGATTCGACGACGGGACCGTCAGGATTGCCGGCCGATTGGCATACGTGGGGAGACTCCGTTGGCTGCTGTGGTTCGCCTGCACCGCTCGACAGGCAAGACGCGACGAGGACGACAGATATGAAACTTATTCTCACCGGAAGAGCCCTCCAAGTTTGCTCTCCGAGTGTACACCGGCTCGCTACGAACGCCATGTGTCAGACTTGATCTCGGTTGTAGGTGATGCCGACTAACAAAGTCTTGCACTTGACGGCCCGCATTGTCACGACGGTGGCGTAAGATAGATCGACACATGGTTGCGGCGTCCGGCCGCAGCGGGGCTGGAAGTGAGGCATGACTAACCTCCCGGAAGTGCGACGCTCGAGACTCGGCCTTGTCGTGTTCGGGATCGATGCGCTTCTGTCGATCGGCTTTGGCGTCGCCTCGTGGCTCTATCCCCTCTCCACCTACGCCACCATCGTCGATCTGGAGGATCCGGGGACGAGTCCCGTGACAATGTCGGCCTTGTCTGGGCTCTCAGTCTTCTATGTGGTCATCGGGCTCGTATGCCTGTGCGCCGCCTTCATGCCGCGACGACAGGCGCTGGGTCTCGCGCTCGTGATGCTTGCGCGCCACGCCTGGATTGGCATCCACGGCTATCGAGGCATCGGGCAAGAATGGCTCATCGGCAATCCGTGGCCCGACATCGTCATTCATGGTGCATTCGTTCTGGCGTATTCCTTCTTGGTCCTCCTGGCGGTCCGCGGCTCATCGGGATCGAGCGAAGAGTCGCCATCCGAGTCCAGGCAGGCCGGCAGATGAACCTGTCGGAGCATTACGGATCCGGTCGATTGCCATAATCTCCGGTTACCATGAGACAGAGTGGGAGGGTTCCCTTGAAATCATTTCTTGGTCTTATCGGCTGGTGCATCTTGTTCGTTCTGTGTTGGCCAGTGGCGCTATTGGCGCTGGTTCTTTGGCCGGTGATATGGGTGCTCTCGTTGCCATTTCGGCTGTTCGGCATCGGCGTGAATGCCGTGTTTGCTTTCTTGCATGCCGTTTTGTTTTTGCCAGCGCGCTTGCTCGGCTACCGAAAGCGAGAGAAAGGCGAGTTGATCTAGCGAAATGGGCGGCCATCCGTCGCCCAACCGGAGGTTTAAGCAGACATGTTCCTTGGTCACTTTGGTGTTGGTTTCGGAGCCAAGGCTGCAGCTCCCAAGGTGTCGCTCGGCTCGCTCTTTCTTGCGTCGCAGTTCATCGACCTCCTGTGGCCAACACTCCTGCTCGTCGGAATCGAGCGTGTGGTCATCTCCCCTGGCGTCACGCGCGTCACGCCCCTCGATTTCACGCACTATCCGATCTCCCACAGCCTCCTGGCGGTCCTCCTCTGGGCCGTCATGTTCGGAGCCGCGTACTACGTCGTCCGCCGTTACTCAACGGGTGCATGGGTCTGCGGAGCCGCCCTACTGAGTCACTGGATTCTCGACCTGTTCGTACACCGTCCCGATCTCCCTCTCGCACCCGGCACCGACCTCCGGCTCGGCCTCGGGCTGTGGAATTCGACGATCGCGACCCTCGTACTCGAGTTGGCGGTTTTCGCCATCGGCGTCAGCCTGTATCTCCGTCTGACCCGGCCCAAAGACCGCATCGGCATCGTTGGCCTCTGGGCTCTGGTCGGGTTCCTCCTGCTTGTCTATGCCGGCAACGTGTTCGGCGAGCCCCCTCCCAGCGTCACAGCCCTGGCGTGGGTCGGCCAGGCTCAATGGCTGATCGTAGGATGGGGCTATTGGATTGACCGGCACCGAGAGGTCGCTCACGAGAAGACACCTTAGGCCAATGCATTCCGATGTACACACGAGAGGGGGTTTGACGCACGATGAGAATCAAGGCAGCCGTAGTTAAAGCCGCACGACAGCCGTTCGTGATCGACGAGATCGATCTCGAAGAGCCCAGAGCCAACGAAGTCGTCGTGCGCGTCGTCTCCTCCGGCATCTGCCACACGGACCTCGCCACACGCGATGGCGATTACGAGGTTCCAATGCCGTGCGTCCTCGGACACGAAGGGGCCGGGGTCGTCGAGCAGGTGGGGTCTCACTGCACGACCGTCCAGCCGGGCGACCACGTCGTCATCGGCTTTAACACCTGCGGCAAGTGCCCGGCGTGTCTATTGAGAACGCCATATTGTGAAGACGTCATGCGTATTCGCCTCGGGCTCGACCGGCCCGACGGCAGCCCCACCATGAGCAAGGGGCAAGACGCAGTTCACGGCAATTTCTTCGGCCAATCGTCGTTCGCCACGCACGCACTCTGCGAGGAAGAAAGCCTCGTGAAAGTGCGCCGTGATGTTCCGCTAGACATCCTCGGCCCCTTCGCCTGCAGCGTCGAAACGGGCGCCGGGGCCATTTTCACATCGCTTCGCTGCGCGCCCGGCTCGAGTCTCGCCGCCTTCGGCGCAGGAGCCGTCGGGATGTGTGCCATCATGGCGGCGCGTGTCGCCGGATGCACCACCATCATCGCGGTCGACGTGAAAGACAACCGGCTCCGCTTGGCAAAGGAGCTGGGGGCCACGCACATCATCAATGCGGCCTCGGCGGATCCCGTGCAAGAGATCCAGCGCATTACCAAGGGTGGAGTGAACTACTCCTTCGAGAGCACAGGGGTCACGAAGGTCATCCGACAGGCGGTGGATGCGCTGCGGCCCCTGGGTGTGTGCGGCATGGTTGGACAGGTTCCACCTGGGGAGGAAGTGTCGCTCGATCCCTGGACGATTCTTCTCGGCCGGACACTTCGCGGGATCATCCAAGGCGACGCGATTCCGCAGATCTTGATCCCACAGATCGTCGACCTCTACCTGCAGGGCCGCTTCCCGATCGACCGCTTGATCGAGTACTACCCACTCGAGGAGATCAACAAGGCCGTAGCCGATAGCGAGCAAGGGGCCGTGATCAAGGCTGTGCTTCGTCCCAATGGGACCTAGAGATGGCGTGGCTCCGGAGAAGCACCGAGAACACATGTTGAAGGATCTCGAAATGACACGTCGAAGAACGCAGGCCATGGAGGTGGTACGTCGGGTAGAGGCCCACCTTCGGAAATGGGATCCAATCGGGGTCATGGTCGGAGAGGGCTCACCGGTCGATGAGTACGACTCCTATGCGCCGCGCATCGTGTCACTCCTCACCGCTGGAACATCTGAGTCGGAACTCGCCGCCCATCTTGAATACGTCCGCACGGTTACGATGGGTCTTCCCACGGACCCCTCTCGGGACCTGAAGTGTGCTCAGGAGATCCTCGCATCATGGCCAGAAGCGCATGACGAACAACGTTAGCTACACGAAGAGGTGAAGCATGAGTACCGCCGCTACCTTTGCCGCCATCGTCGCTGGAAAGCAGGCTCAATACCTCCGGCGATTCCAGGAGGCAGGTGCCACGGAACAAGCGAGAGCTGTGGCTCTTGAGGAGATCCACTGTGATCGGTCAGCCGTCTTCCAGGCCCTTGTGGATAGCGGTGTGATGATCGAAGTGACGAGTGGCAAGTACTACCTGGACTTGAAAGCGGCAGAATCGTCTGAAGCGCGTCGTAGGATGGTAACTCTGGGTATCATCATTGTGGCCATCATCATTGTTCTTGTGACTCTTTGGGTGCGATGAGCGATCGGCAGCTAACTCGCCAGGCCGACTAGTGACTGATTCGCTGTACTACCGAATAGCGGCCGACGTAGTGCTCGCAGTTCACGTCGGCTTCGTCCTCTTCGTGATTCTCGGTCTTGTTCTCACCCTGATCGGCGGCGTTCGAGGTTGGAGCTGGGTCAAGAACCCATGGTTTCGCCTGGGTCATTTGCTGGCTATTGGTGTCGTTGTGGCTCAAGCATGGCTAGGGGAGATTTGCCGCTTAACAACCCTTGAGATGGCGCTCCGATCTCGCGCCGGAGATGCCGTCTACAGTGGTAGTTTCATCGCCCACTGGATGGAAACTCTCCTCTACTACGAGGCGCCGCTGTGGGTTTTTGCGATTGGCTATACGGTGTTCGGCTTGCTGGTCGTGGCGAGTTGGTTCATCGTTCCTCCCCGGCGACGGGTCCGACACAATCGAGCGAAGTTGAAAGAAACAGAGTAATTCGGAGTAGGCATGGCTAATTACATCGACGGATTTGTTCTTCCCGTTCCGCGCGATCGCCTGGACGCGTACAAGCGTCTTGCTGAAGCGGTGGCAACAATTTGGAAGGAACATGGCGCGCTCGACTACCGGGAATATGTCGGTGACGATATGAAATTGGAGGGGACGCGCTCGTTCACCGATCTCGTAGCTGCAACGGAGAATGAAACCATCGTGTTTGGATGGGTGGTATTTGCTTCTCGTGAGGCACGTGACCTGGCAAACGCAAAGGTCGCGGCTGACCCACGGATGGCAGATTTGATCGACTCATCGAATTCAGGTTTTGACGCTAAACGGATGGCATACGGTGGGTTTCAGTCGATGTTCCGGTAAGCTGGATAACAACCGCGTGCGGCCAACGGTCTAACCCGGCTCGCAGCTAACTCGAAATGTTGGGCATACATGACCCCCGACGACGACATCCTTGTAGCGTTTGAATTGCACGCGGTCGATCGCATTTGCGCCGTCCTCGATAACGGACTGGACGTCCAAGTTCCCGTTAGAGGCAAGTCTCTGGTTAACTGGCTTACCGAGATGTACACAAGGTCGGACAGATTTCCCGAGTGCCTTCGCTCGCTGCTTGAACGAGGAGCCGAGTTGGACGACCCGCGGGTTGCGTCCGTGCTTCTCGACGATGCCGCTTCACTGGCGGCCGCGATTCGGGCCAATCCGTCACTCCTGGAACACCGTACGTCCATGGTTTCGGCCTTTACTCCCTTGGTTGGTGCATCGCTACTCCATGTAGCTGCGGAGTATGGACACCTTCGGGTCGCCCGAGTTCTCCTCGAGATGGGCGCGGAGGTCGATTCCCGCGCGGCGGTGGACGACTTTGGGTTGAATGGACACACCCCGTTGTTCCACACGGTAAATTCGAACGGAAACCGCTCGGAGCCAGTCATGCACCTCCTCCTGGATGCCGGCGTGCGAAGTGACATCCGTCTTCTCGGCATCACGTGGGGCAAGGGCTTCGACTGGGAGACGACCTGTTTCGACGTGACGCCTGTCTCGTACGCTCAGCTCGGACTTCCTCCACAGATGGCTCGTAGTGATCGAGATGTCTATGCCAACGCACGAAGCTTGCTCGAAGCGGGGGGACGACGCGTCCCCTCTCTGGAGAATGTTCCGAACAGATATCTGCAAAAAGAGAATGACGCCTAATCACGTGCAACAACAGACGGAGAAAGCCATTGCTCGTCCTCGCTCTGATTCTCACGCTCACTGGAAGCACAGGCGCTGACGAACCGGCGGTGCCCTCTCACGGCACTATCTGTCTGGCTCCCGTCAAGGACGATGGTGATCCTCGCGGCTATTACTCCGAGCACTTCAGCGTCCGCGTGGACGATGGCGATTGGTTCGACGTCCCATCTGACAAGCCGTTCTCCATCGGCGAGTTGGCCACGCAAGAAAAGCACTTGGTGTCGGTCAGGGACGGTGACATAACGATCGAGTCGTTTTGGTTCAGGTTCGAGCAATACGAGTCCCCCGATCTTTGCCTGTGGTACAAGCCGTGGTATCGCACTTGGTCCCTGTGGCCCGCATCCAATGCCGGCAAGAAGTGTCGCTGCGACGTCGGTCAACGCAGGCGTACCGGCTAAGCATCGCGTGCAGCCGACGGCCTGACCTCGCACGACGCCGGCTCCCCTTTTCGCGGTATGCTCTTAGCACTTCTAACCCGCCCGATTACCGCTTACTCGCCAGTGCCAAAGCCGAGGGGGTACAATCCCCAGAGTCGAAGCAGGCCGCGCGGGGCGGCTCGCAGTTGACCGAAAGAACGTTAGCCAAGCACAATGAAACGAATGCGACCCGTAGTCTTCATCGGCTTCATCACAGTCATTCACTTCGTCGTTAGCTTCGCACTTTTCATGTACGTCATCGGAATGGGCCTGCCGGCATTTGACGAATTCCGGCCTCGGACCGCGAGTGAATCACTGATAGACGGGGTCGCGACGGTTGTGCTTGCGCCGTTCTCGCTCGTCGGAGATGCGATACCGCATGACTGGTTTCCTGGTCGATCGTTCTTCGTCGTTCTTGTCGCCAACAGTTTGATTTGGGGGCTATTGGCATATGCGTTGCTCGTTGCCTACCGTCGCTGGAGAATCTCTCGGCATGCCGGCTAACTAGCGCCCGCATCTGAAGACGACGATAGAATAATCGACAGGCATCGACGCCATATTTACGGATACCCCATGACGGATCGACGTATCGACGGATTTTTTTATGGACTGTTCATGGACAGTGACGTTCTTCGCGGGAGCCAAGTCGTGGCAATGAATCCACGCCGTGCCTACGTTGACGGTTACATGCTGTGTATCGGCCGCCGTGCCACGCTCGTTCCGACTCCTGGCGCCCGAGCGTACGGTATGGTGTTTGCGCTGACTCACGACGAACTCGAAACGCTCTATACCGCCGCTGGCCTGGAACAATATCGACCGGAAGCGATACTCGCCCATTCAATGGAAGACGAGACCGTGCCCGCTTTGTGTTACAACCTACCCGAAGCACCGGGGCCCGACGAGGCCAACCCTGAGTATGCAGCACGCCTTCGAGCGGCCCTCGGCAAACTTGAGTTTCCGCCCGAGTACATAGCGTCTATCTCGTAGTGGGGTGGGCGCAAAACAAGGCGCTCCAGGTGCCGCCGCTTTCGCGGCGAACCCGAGCTTGACGGTATATACAGATGACAACCAACTGCCGCCGACTATCGCTTGTCCTGTTTTGCGTCGTAGCGATTCATTGCACCAATTCCGTCACACCCATCCCGCCGGACCCCGCGACTGTGCACTCAATTGACGTTTATCAGAACGATACAGTCATACATGTGATTGATAGCGCCGCGACGATCGAGGAGATCGTTCGGATACTCCGTGAGGATGTGGCCGATTGGGCCTACCCGGACAAGCCTCTCGCTCCGGCTGTCGCCCTCGCATTATTCAGAGGACCGTCCAACGAGATCCTCTATGAGCTTCGAATAGGTTCGAACTGGATAAGCGGTGATGATTCGACGATGGATCGACCCAACCCCCGAGTTGGGACGGTTGACTCAAAACATCTAGAGCGACTAGAGAATCGATTAGGTGTGTAATGGCACATGACAAATCGTCGAATCGATGGATCCTGAGGCGACCGTCGACCACCGCACATCGGAGTTTCAAATGAAGCGAGTGACTGGCATCGGCGGAATCTTCTTCAAGGCCAAGGACGCACCTGCGCTGCAGGCCTGGTACAAGCGTCATCTCGCCATCGATGTCCAGGCGTGGGGCGGTACCGCGTTCACCTGGACCGACTCGGATGGCAAGCCCACGGGCGGAACGACCGTCTGGTCCGTTGGTCCGGAGGAAGGCGACCAATTCGCTCCAAGCGAAGCCCCGTTCATGATCAACTACCGCGTTGAAGACCTTCACGCTGTGGTTACGGCGCTCAGGGCGGAAGGCTGCAACGTCCTCGACAAGATTGATGAATCTGAATACGGCAAGTTTGCCTGGGTCATCGATCCTGAGGGGAACAAGGTCGAATTGTGGCAACCCCCTGCCGGTCAATGAAACACGCCCCGCCCCCTTGGGGGCTGCAACTTGCCGCCGCTTTCAGCATCGCGCTTGGTCCGTTTGGCGCCTGGCTGTACGAATCGGGTCATCTTGACTTATTCGGAGACGCCTACCTGCTCAACCTGTGGGTCGTCGTGGCCCTGGCGATCGCCGGGATGGTCGTCGGCGCCTTCGCGGTGTTTCGTGGGGCTCGCCTGCTCGGTGTGGGGAGCCTGGTGCTCAACTCGGGTGTCGCTGCACTTTACGGATTTCTCGGAGTGTTTTTTTCTCTTGGAGGAACTCGATAGGAAAGCCCCTTAGAGTGTAGTGATGACTGAAGCAGGAGATTCAAACCCGTGCCGACAAGGAGCGCTCTAGAATGATCAAGATGGTGATGTGTGTTTGTCGACACCCGGATATGACCCGTAAGCAGTTTCAGGACTACTGGCTCAACAAACATGGTCCGTTCTTTCAGAAGAATGCCGCGGCCATGAGAGCCATAAAGTACGTGCAATCTCACACTGTAGATACGCCCCTGAACGACGGGTTGAGAGCTTCCAGGAGTATGCTGCCCGAATACGATGGCGTGGCAGAAGTGTGGTTCAAATCAGAAGCAGATCTGATGGAAGCAATGAGTTCGCCTGAATGGGAGAAGTTAGGGGCCGCGTTGCTCGAGGATGAAGGGAACTTCATGGATCACTCGAAGTCCTCGGCGTTCATCGTTAGGGAGCATGAGCTTTAGAGGAGGAGTTGACATGCCATTCGCCCTGGCAATTTTTGCAGTGATCATCATATTGGCGTCAGGCTTCGCCACATTGTTCCCGTCCGAACTCCTGGACTATGCCGTTGAGTTTGTGCAAGGCCCAGGTCTATGGTGGGCTGCCGCTATGCGTCTGGCATTGGCGATCGTCTTGTGGTTCTCTGCCCCAACCTCCCGCACGCCGATCACATTCAAAGTGCTGGCCGTCGTCGCGCTCCTTGCGGCGGTAGCCATCCCGATCGTGGGATCCGAGCGCCTGGTATCTGTGATCAATTGGTGTGCCTCGCAGCCGCTGGGGGTTGTGCGAGTGCTAACGGCTCTGGGAGTAGCATTTGGAGCGTTCTTGCTATGGTCCATAAGGTTGGTGAAGTCGAGGCCCTCTTCCGCTACCCCGTGAAGTCCATGGGCGGCGAAGCTCTTGAGGAAGCCGAGCTCGGCTGGCACGGTCTTGACGGCGACCGGCGCCTGGCCTTTCGTCGGATTGACGACCGCCGTGGGTTCCCCTGGCTGACTGCCACCAAGCTTTCACTGTGCAGCATCGATACGAAACACTCATGGGCGACATCATCGAGATCCAGGGAAGTTCCGGCCAACGGCGGCTAACGGAGTTTTGCGGATGACCACACATAGCCTTCCTTCCCGAGATCTAGACAAGTCGGGGCACGAGTGAACTGCCCCGGTTGTCACGGTCGCGCGATCGGCTTCTGGCGATGGTCTGTCGGGCTCAACGCCTTCCGATACACGTGCGAGTCCTGCGGGGCGGGACTCAAGGCGAGCCCGGCACTCTGGGTCGGGTTTGTCGTCACCATACTAGCGTCTTTTCTGGGTTTGATTCCGTTCAGCGCCGGCATCGAACGCCTCGTGACTTCCGAGAACGGAGCATGGGCGTGGATCATGACGGGACTTGGGATCATGCTGTTCTTCGTTTTCACCGGTGGCATCGTCATCTATTGGCTGTGCGGGTATAGACTCCGGCGTGAAAAGGACGACGCGTTTTAACGAATCACGCGTCACCGCGCGTCAACTCGCAACGCAGGAACCAAAACCCCAGGCGGTTCGCCGCATCCTTGGGCGCGCGACTGTAATACAACTCGAACAACCGATCGTCTTCGACCCGAACGCGGAAGAAGATCCGGCCAACGCCCCACGACCCGCGACTCTCGGCGGTTTC
This sequence comes from Acidobacteriota bacterium, assembly GCA_029861955.1. Classification (NCBI taxonomy): domain Bacteria; kingdom Pseudomonadati; phylum Acidobacteriota; species Acidobacteriota bacterium. Next base: position 17,000 of record JAOTYK010000031.1, on the reverse strand, counting down.
TCTGTGTTCGGGACGCATGTTCTCGGCGAAGCGGCCCTTTCGTTTGAAGTCGCTCCATTCCTCGAGAACCTCGACGACGCGCAGGGTCTCCTTCCCGAGTCGGAGCACGTCCGGACAGTGGGGGGTCTTCTTCAGGGCGGGAGCCTCATCGAAGCTCACCTCGATCTCCCGGCCGATGTAACGCTTGGGTTGGAACACGCCGCCTCTTCCGAACGATCACTCTACACCCGCTGAGGCACGGGCGGGAAGTCACGTCGCCTGACCCTGTATACTCGACGTTCGACCGACCTAAAAACGAGGCAATGCAGCATGATCAAGAATCGCTCCAAACAGACGACCGTTGGAGCGTCGGTCGCAGTCGGCACCGCCCTTGGCGCTGCATTCGGGGTAGCGTTCGGTCAACTGGCGCTTGGCGTGGCGCTTGGCGTTGCAATCGGGGCGGCGATCGGGGCGGCGAGGAGCAAGCGCTCCAACGAGGACAGCCATGAAGAGGATGCCTAGCACGCGGCTGGATGCAGAAGAACCGGGGCTTGTCACATGACGACACCACACCTTTATCGAATCATTCTTCCGGTAGCTGATATCGAGAAGGCCGCACAGTTTTACAGCGCAGTACTCGAGTCGGACGGCGAGCGAATCTCTCCAGGGCGACACTACTTCGATTGCGGCGGCACGATCCTGGCCTGCTACGATCCGCAAGCCGACGGTGACCCCGTGGGTGACGGGTGGCGATTCCACGAGAATCAGTACCTCTACTTTTCTGTGGCAGACCTTGACGCAGTCCATGCTCGCATCGAAACGGCCGGCGGTCGGGTTCTTTCCGGCGTCGAAACAATGCCATGGGGCGAGCGCATGTTTTACGCTGAGGACCCATTCGGTAGTCGAATCAGTTTTGTCGAGGAAGGCACGTTATTCACCGGGGCCGACGTGAAAGACCAATAGTGCGAGTCGCAATTCTTCTGTTGAACGCAGGACGAGGCAGCGGCGAAGTGGCGCGGCAGCAGGCGCACTATCTGGCGTCGAGTGGTTGTCAGGTCCACTTCATGCACCCGTGTGTCGGAAGCGGCGTGCCAGGTGCAATCAACATGGACATCGCGCTTCACACGTCCATCACTCCGGTTCACGAGTACTTACCTTCATCGGGACAAGCGCAGGAACAGGTTTCCGGCATGTCGTTCGAACGTGCCGCTGCCTACCTCCGTGACTACGAGCGTGCCCTGGAGTCGATCATCGAAGATGTCGATATCGTCCTCGGCCATCACGCCAACATCAGCGCCATTGCGACCGCCAACGTGGCTCGTCGGGCCGGGAAACCCTACGTGCTCTTTCTCCACGGCACGGGAATAGAGCCCCGCCACCATGGAGGGTACGACGATCGGATCTGGTCACTGATCCAGGATGCCATCGAGAACGCGCATGGAATTCTCGTCACTACCGAGTACGTCCGCGACCGACTCGTCCGCAATCTTGTCGAGATCCCTCTGGAGCGTTTCCTGGTGCTTCCGTGCGGCATCGACCTGGACGAGTTCTGCCCCGGCAGGGACGCTGAGGTCGCATCCAGGTATGCGCTACCCGAGACGTACGTGATCTGCCCCGGCGCGCTGACCGAGTCGAAGGGGCCCCAGAACGTCGTTGAGGCGACCCGGGAGTACGCGGCTCTCGCGCCGACGATCTTCATCGGAGGCGGCGAGCTACGTCAACAGCTCGAGGCCGACTTGAATGGCCGCGGCAAGCTGTTGGGTTTCGTGTCCGCCGAGGACAAGGCAGCCCTCATCAACGCCGCGACGATACTGACGGCGGCTCCCGAGAAGAAGGAGCACTTCGGCATCATCTACGCCGAGGGGTTGGCGGCCGGAACGCCAACCGTGGCCTATGAGGGCGGCGGGGTTTCCTCGATCGTCACGCCCGAGGCTGGAATCCTCACTCAACGGGACCCCAGGTCGTTGGGGTGTGCGGTCAGCGCGTTGCTGGCCGACCCGGAAAGGCTCAAGTCGATGGCGACTGCAGGACGGACGAGGGCGGAGGAACACTTCTCGTGGACAATGCTGGGGGAGCGGCTGCAGCGGTGGCTTACCCACCTGGCGTGAGAGGGTCATGAATGAACCGTAATGCGATGCAAGGATTGTTCTTCTTGGCGGGGATCGCCCTCGTGATCGTGGGGTTCAACAACCAACGCCCTCTGGTGTTTGTGGGCGTAGGCCTCATGGTTCTTGCCGTCATTGGCCGGGTTATGGGCAAGAAGGGCGATTGATCGACCGCAACGGCTCCGAGTTCTCCGACTAGCCGACTGAGCCAGACTCGCGCTAAGCTGGGTTTTCCCACATAGACCATGCCGGCAGGAGACACTCGAATGAAAGACGAAGAACAGATTCGCGCCACGATCCAGACGTACTTCGACTGCATGTACGAATCCAGCGCCGAGAAAGCGCACGCCGCATTTCACCAGGACGCCAGGATCGCGGGGTACCTGGAGGATGGCCTGCACCAGATGACCGTGAAGGACTTCGCAGATTTTGTGGCCAGCCAGCAACCGTCGCCCAAGGAGCAGGGCGAGCCGGCCCGACTCGACGTCCTTTCAGTTGATATCGCCGGGAACACGGCGTCCGTCAAGGTCCGCGACGATTACCTCGGCATGACATTCATGGACTCGATTTCGATGCTCAAGGCGGATGGCAAGTGGAGTATCTACAACAAGCTGTTTCACGTTGAAGGCGCCTGCAAGTAGTAGGGTGACGGCGAATAGCCCCAACGGCGTTGCCGATCATAGAGCTTGCAAAACTCGCCCCTCTCCCCGGATACTTGTCGCGCGTTAGCTTCGCCTCTGGGCATCGAGCGACAGGAGCAACAGATGAACAAGTATGGAGCAGAGTTTTTCGGGACGTTCTGGCTCGTCCTTGGCGGCTGCGGCAGTGCAGTCCTGGCCGCCGCGTTCCCTGAAGTCGGCATCGGACTCCTGGGCGTCTCATTGGCGTTCGGTCTGACGGTGCTGACGATGGCGTTTGCGATCGGGCACATTTCCGGTTGCCACCTCAATCCGGCGGTCTCCATCGGACTGTGGGCCGGGGGGCGTTTTCCGGGAAACCAGCTACCGGCTTACATCGTCGCTCAGGTCCTGGGCGCGGTTGCCGGCGGCGGCGTGCTCTATCTGATCGCCAGCGGGCAGGCCGGCTTCGATGTCTCTGCCGGCTTCGCCTCCAACGGCTATGGCGCCCACTCGCCGGGTGGCTACTCCATGCTGGCGGCCCTGATCGCGGAAATCGTCATGACGATGATGTTCCTGATCATCATTCTGGGCGCGACCGACAAACGCGCGCCGAAGGGCTTTGCACCGATCGCCATCGGACTGGGCCTCACCCTGATCCATCTGATCAGCATTCCGGTAACCAACACGTCGGTGAACCCCGCGCGAAGCACGGGTGTGGCGCTGTTCGTCGGTGATTGGGCAACCGCGCAGCTGTGGTTGTTCTGGGTCGCGCCGATCATCGGTGGTGTCCTGGGCGCGGCGATCTATCGCTTCATCGGCAAGGACGAGGACTGACCAGAGGATTACCTAATCGATGATTCCGGCACGCGAAGCACTCGATCGGCTACGCGAGGGAAACCGGCGCTTCGCGTCGGACCTGCGGAGCCACGACACGCCGGTCAGCCGATCACGGCGAACCGAGCTGGCGACGAAGCAACAGCCCTTCGCGATCGTCCTCGGCTGTGCGGACTCGCGCGTGCCGGCGGAACTGGTGTTCGACCAGGGTCTTGGCGACCTGTTCGTGATCCGCGTCGCCGGGAACATCGCTGCCTCCTCGCAGATCGGCAGCGTCGAGTTTGCTGCCGCCAACTTCGGCACTCGGCTGGTGGTGGTGCTGGGGCATTCCCGTTGCGGAGCCGTTCAGGCGACCGTCGATGAATTGAGGCTTCCTGCGGAGAGTCCGTCGCCGCATCTCCTTGCGATCGTGGAACGCATCCGGCCGTCGGTCGAGGGGTTACTGGCTAGAGAGCCCGAGCAAGGCATGGACATGCTTGTCGAGCATGCGGTTCGGGCCAACATCGCCGCTTCCGTGAAGACTCTTCTCGACGAATCCGAAGTTCTGCAGCAACTCATCAAGGACGACGGACTCCTGGTGGTCGGCGCCGAGTACTCGCTGGATAGCGGAGTCGTGGAGTTCTTCGACTACGAACAATGAACGACGTGACGCGAAGATGATTCAGGCGAAACACCTCTGTGCGTTCGGATTGATCGTCGCGACCCTTGCAGGCGGATGTGGGAGCTTCCGGCCCAACAGCTCCCGGGCGTTCGTCGAGTGGGCTACAGACCATGCCGTCCCCATCGAGGACCTCGACTCCCCTCTTCCCGAACCCTCCATGCAGTCGCTCCGTGACGCGATCGGCACCGCGCGAGTCGTCGGTATCGGGGAGAGTCGCCACGACACACGGGAGCAGCTACTTCTCAAGGGGTTGCTCGTAAAGCACATGATCGTGGAGCTGGGATTTCAGGCGCTGATCCTCGAGGAGAGTTTTCCGCATGCCGAGATGCTCGACCACTACGTCACCACCGGCGAAGGAGACCTACGGACGATCATGAATCGTCTAGCCGGTTGGTATGTGTGGGACACGGAGGAGATGCTGGAGTTCTTCAAATGGATCCGGCAAGCCAACGTGCATCGCCCTCCCGATCGGATGGTGCGGATCTATGGCATGGATATCACGGCACCCGCCCCCGGGGTGCGGGCGGTACTGGATCATCTGTACGCGGCCGGCGTGACCGTCCCGTTCGACGAGTACTCTCTCGGGTTGGATCTACAAGAGGGAGACCACTGGCCCGCGACGTGGGAGAGGTACGCGTCGGCATCCGACGAACGACGATTCCAGCTGACGAACAACTACGAAGCCCTGATGACACTCGTGAACGAACTCGAGGGTACTCACGAGTACACACGTCGGCTGGGAGAGCTCGGAAGAACGGGGAACCTGTTCTTCTCGTCTTCGAGCCGGGAAGAGGGTGGGGTGATCCGCGAACGCGGAATGGCCGACACGGTGCACTGGATCCTCGATCATCAGATGGCGGGAGACAAGGCCATCGTCTGGGCTCACAACCTGCATGTCGCCAGGAGTTCTTTCCGGATGCCCGGCCTTGCAGAGGGCGACCTCATTCCGATGGGTGTTCATCTCGACAAGAGCCTCGGAGACCACTACCTCGCGATCGGCGCTACGTTCGGGACCGGATCCTACCCGGCGGATCTCCCCCCGGGTGAGCGCGTGTTTGAGGTCGCTCCAAACGACGCGATGGACCGCGCGCTCGACGCGCTCCACATTCCATACTTCTTCCTCGACCTACGTGACACGGAAGATAGCTCGACGGCTGCCCAGTGGTTGCAGCAGAACCGTGAGTGGGTCGCCCAGGACGCAACGGCGTCCCTGACTCCCGGTGACGCCTTCGACCTGGTGTATTTTGTGAATGAGATTTCACGCGCCCAACCGACACCCGCCGCATTGGAGCGGTTCCAGTCGATCGGGCCATAGTTTCGAGGTGCGCATGTTTACTGTGACACGAGTCGGTGATAACCGCGTGGATATCGAGATGAGCGGAAAGTTGGACTCCGAGCACATGAAGACTGCGCTGGACGAAATGGTCAGCAAGTCCGAGGGAATCGAAAACGGCACGATGCTGTACGACATCGTGGATTTTCGTTTCCCTTCCATCGGAGCCATCGGGATCGAATTCTCACGTCTCCCTTCGATGTTCCGGCTCATGAAACGATTCGATCGAGCTGCCGTCCTCGCGGACAAGGCATGGCTGAGAATCGCAAGTGAAATTGAAGGGGCGGCGTACCCGGGCCTGGAGATCAAGACCTTCACGAGAGATCAGCGGACGGAAGCAGAGACCTGGCTTCGGACATGAAACAAGCAAATACGTATCTGGAAGCAGTCTTCGTCGGTGGAATCGCCGGCATCGTCGTACTTGGACTCGTGGGTCGCATCGCGACCGCCGTCGTCGCACAAGCGATGGGGCAGCCGACGAATTTCACCCTTTCGGGGTTGCTCGAGGTCACCGTCGTCGGAGCGGTTGTAGGCGCGCTCGGTGGAGCCCTCTTCCTTTTTCTGAGAGAGCGGCTCACGTTTCCCGGCTTGATGCCCGCGATCGTTGTCGGAGCGGTCGTTTTCGCCGCTTCGATCTTCGTGCCATGGCTAAGTGGTCGCATGGAACTCGCGACCCTGGGTGCGTCCCCGGCGACGCTCGTTGTGGCGGCCCTGGTCTGCCTGGGCTACGGCGTAACCGTTCATGGGATACTTGCCAGGCTTCGCTGATACCAACATGGTTCTGGACCCGAGGAGCCAGTGTGATGAATCCCGTCAGAAAAACCTGCTCACTCCTACTCGTGGTCGTCGCCGGGATCGGCCACCTCGCAGCAACCGAGCCTGCCGAGGCCTGGGTCGAGACGATCCAATCACCCCAGTACGTTGCCCTCTACGTCGAGGACGTCGACCGGTCGGTGGTCTGGTACCGAACCGTCTTTGGCTTGCGTCCGCTCGGCGGCTCTGCGGCAGACGACGGCTCGTGGCGCATCGAGAATCTCGGAAACAAACAGCTTCTTGTCGAGATCATCCGTGACGGTCGAGCGAAACAGGTCGACCGAGCGCTGGGATTTCGCAAGGTGGGGTTTCATGTACCGGATGTAGAGAAGGTCGCCGAGCGGGTCGCACAAGCCACCGGCGAACGTCCGTCCATCGTAGAGTTCGAAGAGTTACGGCAGCGGATCCTGCAGATCCGTGACCCGGACGGCAACGTCATCCAACTCATGTCTCCCCTCCACGAGAAGTGATGGAGCCGTACTCTGCTCAGGCTCGGGATAGAATCTCGATGCTTGCGCGGGCCGACGGCCCATCGAGGGCGCCAAACCCATGCAGGAATGCGATGTGCCCAAACTCCGCGTCTCTGAGTTGTTGGATCCGATCGGCGACGAGTCCCTCATCGCCGATCGGCGCAATACCCTGGGCCCTCATCATCTCGTAAGCGGCACCCGGTTCCAGATCGACATCCGCCATCGCCTTCAGGACCCTGGCGATACACGGGCCACCGATCCGTTCCGTGTCGGTCTCCGTACCCGCCGCGAAACCGAAGACGACCACGACCGCCTCCGCCGAGTCCTTTTCGTGACCGCCCTCCGCAAGCCCCTTGCGATGCGCCTCGACCTGCTCAGTCAGTTCCTGGATTCCGCCTGTCCGGGGTGTCGCCAGCGTAAGGAGGTTGTGTCCCTCGACCCCGATCTCGAACGAGCGCTCCGCCGACATGGATGCGACGTAGATGGGTGGCGACGGCGTCTGGACGACCGGCAGATTCAAGGTGTCATATCCCTTGTTGCAGGCTTGTGACCGGCGGAACCGGCCGAGGATCTCGGCAAGCGATCGGCTAAAAACCGCGTGTCGTTCGTCGGGATCGACCCCGACGCCGAGAAGCTCGAACTCGTTGCCCGACCCCACGCCGAGGTTCAGGCGACCGTCGGAGAGCGAATCGACCAGCGCGTAGTCCTCGGCGATGCTCAACGCCGGACGCATCGGAAGGACCGAAACGGCGGGACCGAGGCGCAGCGTGGTGGTTCGCTCGGCGATCGCAGCAAGCAAGACGGCCGGATTCGGGACGATGCCTAGCTGGTGGAAGTGATGTTCGGCGATCCACACCGTGTCGAATCCGAGCCGCTCGGCCAGGACCGCCTGGTCGACCGTTTCGTGCAAGCGGTCTGCGACGGACGCGTCCGTCGAGTCAGGGTGGTGATCGAGGAGAAAGAACAAGGAGCGCTTCATCGGTTCTCCGGCACGAAGCCTGGATACTGAATTATTCAGGATCTCGCATTCTATCCCGACCCCTGACGTAAGATGGCCGGAACCATGGAGGAAGCCAAACCATGAATCCCATCGTACGAAATATCCTGGCCGTCATCGCCGGTTTCATCGTCGGCAGCCTGGTCAACATGGGACTGGTCAACATCGGCCCGTCGATCGTCCCGCTCCCCGAGGGTGCGGACGTTTCCACCATGGAGACTCTCCGCGAGAGCATGAAGTTGTTCACACCCGTTAATTTCATCTTCCCGTTCCTGGCGCACGCGCTCGGAACTCTCGTCGGCGCATTCGTCGCCGCCAAACTCGCGGTCAGCCACAAGATGAAGTTCGCCATCGGTATCGGCGTGTTCTTTCTACTCGGCGGCATCACGGCGATCAGCATGATCGGCGGCCCCCCGTGGTTCAACGTGACCGATCTCGTGCTGGCCTACATTCCGATGGGATACCTCGGAGGCATCCTCGCCGGCGGCGCCGCACGAAAGTAAGCGTGCGATGGGCACCTTTGTCGAGACCGTCACGATTGACGCTTCGGTCGACGACGTCTGGAACGCGCTTTCCGATATCGGCGCGATCCACCGTTGGAATCCGGGGGTTGAGGACTCGCGTCTGACGACGACGGGAGACGTCACCCTCGGGTCCGCGCGACGCTGCGAGCTGGGTGGCAAGAACTATCTCGACGAGACGGTCGTCGAGTGGGTTCCCGGTGAGCGGCTCACCATGCGAATCGTCGGGACGAATCTCCCGTTCAAGTCCGCGGATATCGGATTCACGCTGGCGGGCTACGATCGAGGGACCCGGGTCTGTGTGTCTCCGGTGTACAGACTCAAGTTCGGACCGATCGGCGCATTACTGGATATCCTGGTCGTACGACGGCAGTACCGTAGAGGGATGGCGAGTTTGCTCCGGGGGCTGAAGAGACACGTCGAGGCGACGGACCGATGAAGAAGCCTCTCATCATCATCGCGGTGATCCTGTTGGTGTGGCTCATCCTGATCGGCATCCGTCCCGACAGGCCCGCGGTCGAAGGGTCCGCCGAGACACCCGACGGGCCGGTATTCCGCGTGAGCGTCATCAAGCCGCTTTCCGGTCGTCCTCTCGGAGGTCTGTTCGGGCTCATCCCGGCCAGGGACCTGGGCTTCGACATCGAGAATCCCGGCGCCGAGGTAGGCCAGGTCAGGCACGACCGTCTCGAACTTACCGCCGGTGACTGGAATCTCTTCATCGCAACCGACGACGCGGGGAAGGTCACATCCGACACGCACCTCGTGGTCCCGCTGGATCTCGGTGGCCGGGATCGGATACTGAACTGCCGACCGGCGGATCCGGCGGTGGGACATCTCGTAAGCGCCCCGCGCGTGGATGACGAGGGGTTCGACGGCGAATTCAGGATCGAACTCTCCACCTGCGCGATTGCCGAGACGGGAAAGCTCATCAACTGGCCACCGGCACCGCTGACAGTCGTCGGTAGCTTCCACCAACTCAGCCCCGGTGAGCCGACCCCATGGAACGGCGACGTGCAGACCTACGGGGCCCTCCGCGGGATGTTTCACGAAGACCAGACCGGAGAGATGGTCGCACTATCGTCCCTGCTCCCGGACACGGAACTCTATGCAGTAGGCGCACTCGCCGACCTCGCGGGAGAGGTCACCGTGATCGGAGGCGAGGCTTACCTCTCGTACCCCGATGAAGCGGGCGGAACACGAACCGAGCAGACACGTCAATCGGACGTCGGCGCGACGTTGCTTGTGGTTACGGCTGTACCGAGTTGGCGCGACGTCGTGACCGAACACGCGATCCCGTTCGACGAACTGGACGACGCGATCGCGAAACTCGCGACGGTATCCGGCATGGACCTCGACGGGCGGATCCCCTTCCTGCTGGAGGGCACCTTCGACGATTTGCAGTGGCACGTAATCGACGGCAGTCGGTTGATCTCAGGCGGCTCGTCACACAAGGACCACCAGGCGGCCTCTGTCATCGAACGACGGGATCGGGCGTCGGCGACCCTCGTCGGCTTCTACTCGAGTAGCGACCAGGGGGTCTTCACGCACATGGGCTCAAAAACGCATATCCACTGCGTCCTCGACGAGCCGCTCTCCAGCGGGCACGTCGATGGTGTTGTCATCCCAGCTGGAACCACAGTACGATTCCCCGCGATCGCCCTTCGCTGAAAACTCCGATAGTCCTGGAGGTATCACTCATGACCGTTCCCGAGTACACCATCTACTACCTCGAGATCGTCACCCCCGACATCGAGGCGGCCTGCAAATTGTACGGCCATGCGTACGGCTGGCAGTTCGAACCCAAGGGTCCCGAGTGGGGCGGATCGGTCGTCGCAAAACTACCGGGCGGTTCCCTGTGCGGCATTCGAGCCCCGCTGCACGAGCAGGAGAACCCGGTCGTGCGCACCTACCTCCGGGTGACCGATATCGACAGCGCGGTCCAGGAGGCCGAGAAACTGGGCGCCACCATCGCCCTGCCGCCGATGGAGATGCCAGGTGCCGGAAAGATAGCGATCTATCTGTTCGGTGGTATCGAGCAGGGACTGTGGCAGGTCCCGTGACATGAGGGCGCTATCCATTGCAGTCTTGATGTTCGTCGCGACGTTCGCCGGCGTCAGCGCAGGAGAGACACCCATGACGCAAACCGCGAGCGGCTCATTCGTCGTTTCCATGAAGCCTCTGGACTTCGAGGGGTCCGACCCCGAATCCAAGTTGGGAAGAATGTCCATCGACAAGGAGATCACCGGCGACCTGACGGCAACCACGGTGGGTCAGATGCTCAGCGCGATGTCCGACACCGAGGGGTCTGCCGGCTACGTCGCAATCGAACAGGTAACCGGTACGCTACACGGAAGACGAGGGTCCTTCGTCCTGCAACATACCGGCACCATGAATCGCGGCGCACCCTCCCTTGCCGTGACCGTTGTACCGGACTCGGGCACCGGAGACCTGGTCGGCCTCGAAGGTGAGTTCACGATAAACGTAGAAGACGGTAAACACCTCTACGAATTCAATTATCGATTACCTGCATTGAATGGCGACAAGTCGCCATAAGTTAGGCGCCACTAACGCTTGAGAAACTTCCCGAGCAACCCAGCGCCATGCTTCGCAAGGTCTTTCAAATCGACATCGCCGTCGCCGTCGCTGTCGAGTAAACCACTCAGCGCACCCATCGCGGCAGGCTGCTTCTTCTCGAGACTGCGACGCTCGTCACCCAGCAACGCCGCCAGACCCGACGAGTCCATGCCCCGCTCACGCTTCTGCTTCCCGAGCGCACCCATAACGATCGGCGCCAGCGTTGCAAGCAGGCCACCCGCCGCGCCCTTGTCGATCCCCGTCGCCTGACTCAGACCGTTCTGTACCGAGTCGCGCTTGCCACCGAAGATGTGACCCAGGATCTTTTCGCCGTCTCCACGGCCGGCACCACCCAGGGCCGAACCCAGTTGGTCCATGACGCTGCCGTCATGTTTCTTTTCGAGCGCCCGATTCAGCGCCTGCGCGCCGTCATCGCTTGAACTGTTCTTCGCCAACGCACCCAACAGGGCCGAGATGGCTGCACCGGCTGCGGGGCCTGTCTTGGCCTCATCGGAATTCAGACCGCGGCTGAGATTCTTGAGATTTCCGCCACTGGCCAACTGTCCCATGATCGATTCCATCAAAGATGCCATGACACCGTTCCTCCGTCTGCGTGTTGAGCCTACCCGTCTGCCACTGCCCGCAAGTCTATCAGCGCGCGCGCAAATCGGCTATCGCATACGCGTGGCTCGTAGGGTCACCGGCGAGACTCTGGATCCGCACTTCGACTGCATCGATCTCATCGGCTTTCTTCGTCTGCCCGATCGCGAACTTGGCAATCTCTCGGGCGTGACTCTCGGGTGTCGCTCCGTCAGGAACGAAATGATCCATCAGGCTGATGCCGAGGGTGCGGCCGTTTTCGCCGGCGTCGTAACTCATCTCCGGCTTCGTTCCATACTCCGATTCCAGCTGCGCACCGATGGACGCCAGCTCACCGACTCGAAACATCGTCGTCCGGGTCTTCTCGGACTGCGCACTAACGGCTTGACTGAATCGTGTCGATACCGCATCCCAGTTCCAGGCAACAAACACGCCCAGTCCCACAACAAACAGCGCCCCAAACCCAAGGCATCCGATCACGCGTCTTGCTTTCACCTTCACACCTCGTCCCGCAGGCTGATAGTCTAACCACGATAGGTGCCTCTTCCCAGAAAATAGGAATCGACATGAACAAGCGAACCTGGTTGATCGTCATGATGGGTGTTGCGCTGCTCGGCGGCTGCAGCTCCAGCGAGCCCGAAGTCACCCTCACCATCGAAGAGCCCCTTCACTGGACCTTCGATCCGGGAATGATCTTCCCGGCCGACCGATCCCTCCATCGCGCGGAAGACGGTGTCGCGCTTCCCGACGGACGGTTGATCGTGGTCGATCAGATCGACGGCCTGCGACTGATTGAAACAGACGGCTCCAGCCGACCGTTCGGCAAGCTCCATGAGGCAGGCTACCGACACGATCCACCCGCGTTTGCCGGAGGCCCCAACGGCATCAACCTGACCCCATCGGGCACCCACGTTCTTGTCAGCGACGTTTTCCAGGGCGGCATCTACCGCGTCGAGATATCCACTGAGGCCACGGAGCGGATCCACGAGCATGAGTTCGGCGTCAACAGCACCCGGGCCGACAGCCACGGCGGCATCTGGTTCAGCCAGTCGACCCGCAACGAGCCCGAGAACGGCGAGGCCAATCTCTTCCGTTCGGTGGCGGTGCCGGTTCCCGACGGGACGGTCTTCTACCTTCCTCCCGGCGGTGCGGGGGAACCGGTCGTCGTCATCGACGGTCTTCACTTCTCGAACGGTATCGCCCTGGACGAGTCGGCGGGTCTGCTCTACGTCTCCGAGACCATGCGCAGCCAGGTCTGGCGTGTCGAGGTGGACGTGACGACCGGAACGGTGCGGGGCAAGTCACGCTTCATCGATGTCGACCACCCCGACAATCTCGAGCTCGATCACCGTGGCCAACTCTGGATCGCCTCACCCATCCGAAACGAGATCAGCGTCTTCGACCCGATCACCGGAACCACCGAGTCCGTCTTTCGGATCTCGACTCCGGAGAGCGAGGCCCAGCTGGCGGCCATCGGAGAGCGGCAGGCGGCCAACGCGTCGTGGCTCGATCTGTTTACCCCGCCGCTCTGGGAACCGGCGCCAGGACCCATCACCGGCATGATCGTGTCGCCCAACGACGGCCCGGTCTACGCCACCGGACTGGGGAACGCCCTGATCCGCCTGGATCGCTAACGAATAAAGACGGGAGTCCCCGTGTACCAAGGTCTGCAATCAACACAACGGGAGTCCACACAGCCATGATCCAAGTCAAGGAACAGAACAACGCCACACCCCTCTGCCCCCATTGCTCCGAGACCATCGGTGAGATCTGGTTCCGGCAACTTTCGGGGATGTTCGGTCGTCGCTACGTCTACTTCTGCTCCGCCTGCCGCAAGGTGTTGGGCGTCTCCCATCGCAAGGGCTTCTGGATGGGATAACATCCGCGGATGGCATCGACCGTACTGAAAGCGATCCTCCGCATCATGGGCACGTCGGCCCTGACCGCCTGGATCTTCGTCGCCGCGCCCTACGCGTGGATGAACCGGATCAACGAGATGCTGGGGATGGGAACCTTACCGGATACACCGGTCGTGGGCTACCTCGCCCGCTCCAACTCCGCGCTCTACGCCATGCTCGGCGGGCTGTTCTGGGTCCTGTCGTTGGATCTGCCGCGCTACCGCCCGGTGTTGAGTTACCTGGGAGTCGGGATGGGACTGCTGGGTGCCGCGCTTCTGGCCGTGGACTACGGGGAAGGCATGCCGCTGCTCTGGATACTGTGGGAGGGCCCGTTCCTGATGGCCGTCGGTGCGACCGTCCACCTGCTCAGCCGTCGTCTCCCCGACGACCCGTCGTAAGGGTCTCTGCATGGCATCGTCGCGATTGAGCCCATTGTTTCGTAGACGCCTGATCTGGGTCGTGGCGATCGTGACCTGGATCGGGCTGTGGGTCACTCCCGCCCTTTCCGAGTCAGGGACGCCCCGTTACGCGCTGGATCGAATCAAGAAGGTTCATCTAACAACAAGCGACAAGGTCCGGTTGGCGGCGATCTACCTGCCGCCGGAGGACGTGACGGTCAAGCGACCGGCGTTGCTGTTGCTTCACGGTTGGGGAATGCACAAGGAGCGTTGGGTCGAGTCGGGGTTTCTGTCCTACATGGCGAAAGACGAATACCACTTCCTCGCCATCGACATCCGCGGCCGCGGCAAGTCGGGGTCCGGCGATGCCGAGGCTCTCAAGAAGGACCCGACCCTCGCCTACCGCGACATCGAGGCGGCGCTTAAGTGGCTGGCGACGAAGAAGGGTGTCGACATCGACCGAGTCGGATTGGTGGGGAGCTCTTTCGGTGCCAACCTGTCCACGTCCGGGTTGATGAGTCAGGAGTGGAACGTTCGCACCGTCGTCTCGCTGTCCGCGACGGCATCGGCCTATCGATATCTCGAGATTCACGAACAACGGCAACCGCTGCCATCGGGACTGTTCATCGCCAGCGACAACGAGCTGGCTCGTTACGACGCAGCGGCGACGGCGAAACGACTGGTGACGGACACCTCCGGGGAACATGAACTCAAGATCTACCCGGGAAAGGTTCATGCCCTGTGGCTGTTCGAGTTACGGGATGACATTCGACCGGTCGTCGCGGACTGGCTTCGAGAACGGTTGCAGGATCAGCCCATCACGACGAAGTAGCCGACGTAGAACACGAACCAGAAGCCGACGTGCACCATCCGACGACGACGAAGCGTCATCTCCTTCAACGGCCCCTTGCAAATCGCACCGGCGATGAAGGTGACCAACAGGAAGCGGATCGCCCTTGCCGGCACGGTCAGCACAACAAACGCCGCCAGGTTGCCGCCTAGCTCGCCCCAGGCCACGGCGTAGATCTTGTACGGCACCCCGCGAAACCCACCCAGCACCATCGAGGAGAGACCCTCGCTGGATACCGCATGGCGAACACTCTCGATCAGCTCCTTCTGGATTCCCGGAATGGCGTCCAGCACGCCGTACGCGGCGCCACTGCCTGCCTGCCCCCACAGCCACATCACGACCCCACCGACCATCGCGCCGAGCACCGCCGCCCCACTGGCGCGATACCCACGTGTCGATCGATCGAGGGCGTACCAACTCAGGAGGACGTCGGGAACGACGAACCACAGGGTCGCCTCGGCGAAGCCCCAGATCGCCGCGACCCGTGTGGGGCTCAACGCAGTTCCGCCAACGCGCGCCGACATCGATTAACGATGGTGACCAGGAGCAACAGCGTCATGGCGATCAGGAGATAGTCGACCCAACGACCGGGCGATACGCCCACACCCAGCAGCAACGCCAGCAGTCCGATGAGGAACGCACGATCGCTCTTCCCCATCGGCCCGTCATACCGACGGCCGGCACCGATCTGCACCGCCACCACACCGGCCATCTCGCTGATTACGGCCAGCGTCGTCATCACGACAACCCACACGGCGGGAATCCCCGGCACAAACGCCAGCGAGAGATAGATCATGCCGTCGGAGATCACGTCCCCCAGTTCGTTCAGGATTCCACCCAGCGGACTCTGCATCTGATGCTCGCGGGCCAGCATGCCGTCGATGGCGTTCAGCGCCATCCGCACCAGCAGGCCGACCGGCAACAGCCACAACGGCCAGCGGACGGTCGGAAACAACGCGATCGAGCCGCCGAGGAGACCCGAGAGAACGATCGCCGCGACAGTCACGTGGTTGGCGGTCACACCGATACCGGCCAATCCGCGACAGATCGGCCGCAGCAGATTCTGGAACGCCGGCTTCAGGTCGTAGATCGTCATCGAAGCCCGTGGAACCAGCGGATCATGTGGAACAGCAGCGGGGCAACGAAGATCAGGCTGTCGATGCGATCCAGAATGCCGCCATGTCCCGGCAATAGCGTGCCCATATCCTTGGTACCCAGATCCCGCTTGATGAAGCTGATGGCCAGATCCCCCAGCTGCCCACCCACCCCGACGATGAGCCCGGTCAGCAGCAGGTCCCGTGTGCCGAAATGGGGAAACGAGAACTGAAGCAGCCAGGGCAGCAGCATCGAGACCGCCAACGCACCGAGCGAGCCCTCGACGGTCTTGTTGGGGCTGATCTCCGAACGTAGCGGGCGACGCCCGAACATCTTCCCGAACGTAAACGCGGCGACATCGTTGACCTCGACCGCGAACACGACGAACAACAGGTAGCCGATCGAGTGCGGCGTGTTGGCCAGGAAACCGAGATGACCAAACATCCAGCCGAGGTAGATGAACGACAGGATCGTCAGGGCCACGGTCTGCAGTTGGCCACGGGCGCGATTACGGAGGATCGGCACCAGCAACACGATCGCCACGAAGTAGGCCGGTGCCGCCATGTAGAGCCCGTACCAGCCGGGAAGACCGGTACGCGGTTGCTCGACCAGCGTGAGAGTCCCCAGCGCCAGGATGCCCGCGTAGACCAGACCACTCATCGTGCGATCGCGGCTCAATCCAGTTGCCCGGGCGAACTCGCGGAAGCCCATCAGAGCCAGCAGCGTCACGCCGACGATGGTTGCCTGTCGTCCGAGACCGATGAAGACCACGACCAGCGGCGCCATGATCCACCAGCCCCGGTAGGTTGCCCAGATCGAGGCCACGCGCTTTCTCAAGACGAAGGTCACGAACGTCAGAATCAGACCGGCGGCCAGCAGCACGCCGCCGATGATCGTCAAGTAACGCAGAAAGATCGGATCCCGCATGGTCCCTCGTCTCGGGGTTCTATCCTATCCCGGTCCGCTGCCGAGTGGCAGATCTCGTTGGGCACCGCTTATACTGGCCCGGACGTTGGAGCCTGCAGGCGAGACCATGCACAGGACCTTTTCAATGACTCCCTTATCGGGCACGGCGCGCCGTTTTGCGCGGGTGGCGCTATTCCTGTGCACGGTGTTCCTCGTCGTCGGCTGTAGCCCGCAGCCCGTAACGGCCCCCAGCGACTTCGACGCCGACTCCCTCGAGGTCGTCGAGGACCTGGCCGAGTCCCTGGCCAACGACCTGCTGGCCCTCTCGGTGGCCGTGCGCGACGGC
>JAOTYK010000030.1 GCA_029861955.1 Acidobacteriota bacterium | reverse complement strand
AGCAGGTCGCCTTCATCGCCGACCATGTGGGACAGCGTTTCGAGGGAGCTATCACCGGCGTGGCGGAGTTCGGTCTGTTCGTCCGGCTGGAAGAGTCCCATGTGGAGGGGTTGATTCGTCTGGACTCCCTGGGTCCCGGTCGCTGGGTCTGTGACGAGCGACTCCAGACGCTCACCGCCGGCGATGGTCGGCGATTCGGTCTCGGGGGCAAACTGCAGGTCAAGATCCTGTCGGTGGATCGTTATCGGGCGCGCGTCGAGATGGGTCTGGGGGTCTCGCCTCCCGGTGGACGGTCTCGTCCCCGACGCCGTCGGCGACGATGATGCTCGACGGACTTGCGCCGAGACGATTTGGATCGGAAACTGGTCGCAGGAGGGAACGGTGACGGAAAATCGATCTCGAGGCACGATGCCGACGGGCGGGATGCTGATGTTGGTGGCCATCGGCGCCGTGTTGGGTCTGGTCTACAACGCGGTGGGTCTCAAGAGTCAGCCGGTCTGGGGGATCCCGTGGATCGGTGAGGATCGGCTCGCGGTATTCGATGACGTTCCGGCAATCGACGTCAAACCACCCGACCCGACGATCAGTTCCGACCCTCTTGCCGGGCTCGTCGGTGCCGGTTCTCTGCCTCAGATCGTCAATCCCGGTCGTCCCGTTCCTGTCACCGTCAACGTCCTCAAGGCTTACGTCGACCACGGTTCCGGAGCCCTGATCGTCGACGCCAGGGATCCCGACGAGTACGCCGAGTCCCACATCCCGGGGGCGGTCAATATGCCCTACGAGGAAGTTGTGACCGACCCCGAACGGATCGAAGCGATCGAGACCGGAGGCCAGCCCATCATCATTTACTGTGGCGGGCCCGAATGTGAAATCTCACGAAACCTCGCGCTGGACTTCTACTACGCCGGGCTGGAGCCCGTCGCGTTCTATGAAGGAGGCCTCCCGGAATGGATCGCCCTTGGCTATCCGCTTGTGGAGGGGGCCCCATGATGGGTTTACTGAGACACCCGTGGGTGGTCACGGGCTGCCGTGTTGGGATCGCGGTGGTCTTTATCGTCGCCGGACTAGCCAAGATCGGCGATGCCGAGAGCTTCGCCCGTCAGGTCCATAACTTCCAACTTATTCCGGTCGCTTTCGAAAACCTGGTTGCGATCGTCCTGCCGTGGATCGAGGTCGTCATCGGAGTGACGATGCTGGTCGGTTCGCGGCGTCGTGCCGGCGCCTGGCTGTCGTTGATCCTGATGGCCGGGTTCACGATCGCCGTCGCCGCCGGTGTCGCCCGAGGGTTGGACATCGAATGCGGCTGTTTCGGAACCGGAGACGGCGCACGTGTCGGCGCCGTCAAGCTGATAGAGAATGTGTTGTTGACGCTGGCGGCGTGGATCGGAACGACACGCCTGGGGCAGGAAGACTAGGCCAGCTTGTTGACGGCGCGGGTCAACCGCGACTTGCTGCGGTCGGCGGCGTTCACGTGGATCGCGCCATGCTTGGCCGTTCGATCCAGGAGCGAGAGGGTACCGGTCAAGAGACCGCGGGCGGTCTCGGCGTCGCCTTCGGCCACGGCCCCACGCAGTTTCTTCACGGCGCTGCGCAGTCGGGCGCGATGCCAGCGATTCAACTCGCGACGGGCGCGATTACGACGGTGCTCCTTCAGAGCGCTCTTGTGATTGGCCATCGGTCGGGTCCCTCGAAACTTGTTCAGAATCCCCGAAAAAGAGCTCTCGGGGAACGGCGGATTCTAGATCACAGGGCGCAGGGCGTCAAGGCGAGGCATTGAGGCTGGCAAGCTTGTCCGAGGCGATATTGGCCTCGTCACTTCCGGGGAATTCCGCCACCACGTAGCGGAGTTGGACGATCGACTCACCGATCTGGTTCAACTCCAGGTAGGCCAGCCCCTTCTTGAGGTTGCTGGCGGCCGCCTTGTCGGAGTCGGGATACCGCTCCAGGAGCCGATCGAAGGCCTGGATTGCCTTCTCGAAGCTGCCCTGGCTGAACCGGCACTCGCCGACCCAGTAGACCGCGTTGTCGGCCAGCGGGTTATCGGTGAAGCGCCGCTGATACTCGTCGAAACCGTCGATGGCTAGCCCATAGTTTCCCTTGGAAAAATCGGCATACGCGGTGTTGTAGAGCTCGTTGGCGTCGGGGATGACCCCCTCGCCGACCTCCACTGCCGGGCGGGCCGTATCGATGGACGGGGACGGGTCCCGGATCGCGGCAGGCGGAGTGATTCCCCCAGATCGTCGAGACTGACTCAGCGCTCGCTGGGCGTTGTTGGCCACGGTCTCCAGTCGACGATCGAGGTCGGTCATCCGCTCCTCGACGACGGCCGTGTCCCGAGCAACACGTTCGACTCGGGTCACCAGGTCGGCGTGCTCCTCCCGACGGACCTGGCCCCCCTCGTTGCCCGCCTCCATGCGGGCCATGGCGTCACGGGTCGCCTTCTGGTCGGACTGGACCCGACGAAGCTGCTCGCGGACATCATTGATGTCCTTCTGCATCTTCGAGAGCTGTTCCGGCATCACGCAGGCGGTGGCCGGCAACAGCAGGACCAGGATCGCTAGACCGATCTGTCGCCGACTATTCAAACTTGAATTCCGCACGGCGATTCTTGGCCCACGCGCTCTCGCCATGACCGCGATCTGCCGGACGTTCCTCACCGTAGGTGACGATGCGAACACGAGATCGGTCCACGCCCAGCGCGGAGAGGTAGTCGCGTACGGCGCGAGCGCGTTTTTCACCCAGGGAGATGTTGTACTCGAGGGTGCCACGCTCATCGCAATGACCACCGACGACGACGCCGTAGTCGGGGTTGTCGTTGATCAGGCCGGCGTTGGCCTGAATGGTGGCGCGAGTCGCGTCGCTCAACTCGAACTTGTCGAAGTCGAAGTAGGCGGTCTGTAGCTGACCGTTGAGTTGGGCGAGGGTCGGAGGGACCGGCTCTTCGACGACAGGCTTCTCCTCTTCCCAGCCCGCGTTGTCATCGACATCGACGGCGTCATCGTCGGCGGTTTCCTCGACGGCGTCCTGGGTCGGGGCGGTGTCGGCGACCGGTGTGGTGTCAACGGGCTTCTTGCAGCCAACCGCACCGACGAGGGCGAGGGCAAGAAGAAGGATCATCAGTTTCGGAAGCGATTTTGACATGAGTCTTATTCCTTACTCGCTGTCCCGACGGCTCGCGTCCTTGCGGGGGGGCGGGAGAGGCGTTGCATTGCGAACTCTTACGGCGAAAGCCACTCGATTATGTTGGATCGGACCCCGGATCGCAACCGCCGAGCGGCGGCTTTTTGACCTCAACGGGACCAGTCCGGTGTAAAGCTGTCGCCACCACGGGTGAGCCGTTTCACTCGACTGCCGTCGGCACGCATCGTGTAGACGTCGTAGCGACCGGCCCGACTGGAGGCAAAGACCAGGTGGCGACCGTCGGGGGACCAGCGAGGATTCTCGTTGTTGCCCTCGCCATGGGTCAGTCGCCGGACCTGCCCCGTGACGGTTTCCAGGACCACCACATCGAACTTGCCGTCGATCCGCGACACATACGCCAACTGCTCGCCACGGGGGCTCCAGGCCGGTGAACTGGCGTAGGGCGAACCAAAGGAGACCCGGCGAGCATTGAGACCCTCGGCGTCCATTAGATAGACCTGCGGGTTTCCGGTGCGGTCCGAGGTGAACGCGATCTCGCGACCGTTGGGGGACCAGGCGGGGCCCGTGTCGATGGCGTTATTGCGGGTCACCCTGGAATTCCGTTTGGATTGCCGATCGAGGATGTAGATCTCGCTGTTTCCGTCGACGTCCGAGACGTAGGCCAGCCGACGACCGTCGGGGGACCAGTCCGGTGCCGCAGACAGCTCGCCACCGACGGTGTCCAGGTGCCCAAGCTTGCCCTGGTTGTTCATGACGTAGACGCCGGGTTGCTTGCCTCGCCAGGAGGTGAAGGCCAACTCCTTGCCGTCGGGAGACCAGACCGGAGACAGGTTGGTCGAGCGGCTGGTCGTAAGACGACGAACTCGCTGTCCGTCGTAATCCATGATGTAGACCTCCTTGTTCTCCTCGTGGAACGACGAGAACGCGATCCGGGTCATGGCGACCCCCGGGCGACCGGTGAACTGTCGCATCAGGTCGTCGGCAAGCTGATGCGCCAACCGGCGGGCGAAGTCGTTACTGCCGCGATAGATGCGATTGAAGGTCATCTGCTTGGTCTGATTGTCGTGAAGCCGCGCCTCCAGATAGACGCGATCGTTCTTGTACTCTACGACCAGTCGCAGCATGGCGTCGGCGCCGATCGACAACCAATCGTCGTGACGCTCCTCATCGCCTTCGCTGGCGGGAATCAGCGAGTAGAGTTGCGGGTCGATGAGATCGAAGAATCCGCTGAATTCCAGGTCATCACGAACCGTCTGGGCGATCTCGGTGGCGACCGCGTCGCTGACACCCTGATAGCGGGCGGCAGGGACGCCGATCTTGAACGCACTGCCACTTCCGCTGATCGTGCCGTCGAGCCGTCGCTCTTCCTGAGCAGACGTTAGACCGGGCAGAAGCAGGAGGGGCAGAACGATACCTGGTACGAGCGAACGAAGCTGCATGGGCGGGTCTCCGATTCCGGGGTCAGAGGTCGTCGGGGTGGAGGACAAACAGGTAGGTCACCGGGAGCGATTCACTACGCCAGCGAGGTGGGAGCGGCGGCAGGGGCGCCGCACTCTGGACAGCGCGTAACGCCGAGCGATCGAGGACCTCGATGCCGCTGCTATCCAGGATTCGTAGGCCGGTCACCCGCCCGTCTCGCTGGATCTGCCACTCCAAACGGACGCCGACGGGCTCGCGTAGGTCGGTCAGCAGAGGGCGACGCCAGTTCTCGATCAGGACGGCCTGCACGGCCGAGGCATACCACGGGAACTCGTCGGAGAGACCTGCGAGCGGTGCCACACCGCTGCCGGCCTCCATCGCCAACTCCGATTCGTCGATCTCGGGCTCATCGTCAACTTCGGGCTCGGGTGCCGGGGTCGTGGGGGCCTTCTTGGTGTGCACGACATCTTTCGGCGCAGTCTTGGGCTTCTTGACCTTCGGTTGCTCGACCTTGGGTGTCTCTTTCTTGGGCTCGGTCTTCACCTGTGGCGTGGGCTTCTTCGCCGCCGGCTTGCCCTCGACTCTCTTCGTGACGGCCGGGGCCACCAGACTGACGACGATCGGCTCCGGCAAGGGGCCGCGGTCCTTGAAGTTAGGAAGGGCCAGCAGCACGGCGACCGTTCCGACGTGGAACAGGAGCGAGCCGATGACAAACCGCGGCAGCGGGCGACTGCGGGGTCCGAAGGAGGCGATGATGCGATAGCGGGGAGACACTTAGCGGCGCTCCTCCTCCAGAGGGACCGAGACCAACGCGATGCGTGTCATCCCGGCCGTGCGAATCCGATCCATCACCCACAGCACCTCGCCGTAGGTCAGCAACTTGTCGGCCCGCAGGTAGACGGTTTCGCCCGGACGGCTCTGGGCCAGGGTCCGCATCCGTTCGACCAGCAGATCGGGGTGGATCGGTCGATCGTTGATGCGGAGTTTGCTTTCGCGATCCATCGTGATGACGTACTGGGCCTCCTCGATGGGGTCGGCGCTCTCGGTGGCGGGTAGGTCCAGTCGAATACTGCGCTGCAGCATCGGCGCGGCGACCATCGAAATGATCAGCAGCACCAACATGACATCCACCAGAGGGGTAACGTTGATCTCCGCCAGTTGACGTCGATCCCGTCGCCCACCGCGACCGGAGACGGTGCCGCCCACGGGCTAGCTTCTCCGTCCCTGCAGCCGATGGACCAGATCCGCCTCGAACTCATCGATCAGGGAGTCCATCATGCGGAGTCGACCCTGAAAGTGGTTATAGAGGATGACGGCGGGAATGGCGGCGCCCAGGCCGGCGGCGGTCGCCACGAGGGCTTCGGCGATGCCCGGTGCGTAGGCCGCCAGGCTGGCGGTACCGCTGCTTCCGATGCCACGGAACGCGTTCATGATGCCCCAGACGGTGCCGAACAGCCCGATAAACGGGGTCGCGCTAGCGGTGGTGGCGAGGAAGCCCAGGCTTCGCTCCAGTTCGGTCATCTGCATGACGGCGTTCTTACGCAGGATGCGATCGACCGCCTCCAGCCCCTCACCCTTCAACGGCTCCCCCGGTGGAGGCGGGTTCAGGCTGATCTCGCGGAAGCCGGCACGATAGATATCGGCCAGCGGGCTCCACTGGAACTCCTCGGTCTCTTCCTGAATCGCCGCGAGACCCCCACCCCGATGGAAGCGTTCGAGGAATCGTCGCGATTCCTTCTCTGCTCGGGAGAAACGTCTGAACCGCTCGGCGGCGACGCCCCAGGAGGCGACGGAGAAGATGATCAGCGTCAAAAGCACGGCCTTGGCCATGGGGCCGGCTTGCATGACGAGAGACCAAACATCGAGGGATGGCGGGGCGCTGGAGACCAGGGGAAAGGGCAACGGGAACTCCTGACGTCCTATGAATGCGCAAGCCAAGGTATGCTATCCCAGGCGTTAAGGAGCGTCAAAAGAATAGCGATGCTGAAGACGTTACGCATAAGGGACCTCGTGCTCGTCGAGTCGCTCGAGATCGAGTTCGTCGAGGGTCTCAATCTCCTCACCGGAGAGACCGGCGCCGGCAAGTCGATCCTGTTGGATGCGCTCGGACTGCTCGTGGGCTCCCGCGGCGATCGCCAACGGATCCGCGCCGGTAAGGACCGGGCGGTGATCGAGGCCGTGTTGGAGATGACACTCGGCTCGGTGCCGCAGAATTGGGCCGACGAGAATGGCGTGGATTCCGGGGACGACGGCTGCTGGATCCTTCGGCGGGAGCTGGCCGCCGACGGCCGCTCGCGCGCATTCGTCAACGGGTCGCCGACACCGCTACGGACGCTGGCGGAGTTCGGCACTTTCTGGCTTGAGCTTCACGGGCAACACGACCAACAACAGCTCCTACGACCGGATAGGCAACTCCGTTTGCTTGATGCGTTCGGGGGACACGATCTCCAGTTGGAGACGACCGCCCTCCGTCATGACGAGGTCCTCGAACAACGAAAGATCCTGGAGCGATGGCGGGTCAGTGTCGCCGATCGAGAGCGACGACTGGCAGAGCTGACGGAGACCATCGGGGCGATTGAGGAGGTCGCCCCGAGAATCGGAGAGCGCGAGGAGCTGGATCAACGTCGTAATCGACTGCGACACGGTGCCGCTCTGCGAGAGGGGCTGGATCGTATTGCCGACTGGTTGCAGGACGGCGATGCCTCGGCGGTCACGCTCTCCGCGTGGGTGGCTCGTGAGGCCCGCTCCCTGGCGGAGCTGGATCCGTCTCTCACCGTCGGCGCCGATCGGATCGAGAGCGCCATGCTGGAGCTTGAAGACCTTGGTCGCCTCTTCGAGGACGCCCGTCGCGCGACCGGCGACGCCGCCGACAATCTCGAGGAGGTCGAGACCCGTCGTGCCGCGCTCGAGCGATTGTGTCTGAAACACGGCGAGGACGAGGCGGCGGTTCTTGAGACGCTGGAACAGGCGAAGAGCGAGCAGGCGGCCCTGGGAGATCCCGAGGCCGAGATCGCCCGTGCCGAGAAACGTGTGGCGCGGGCGGAGACCGGCTACGTGAAGGCCGCCGCCGCGCTGAGCGCGGCGCGACAGACCGCCGCGCATCGTCTGGCACCGGCGTGGCGCAAGCAACTCGCCCCCCTGGCGATGAAGGACGCAAGTCTGAAGATCGAACTCCCCGCGACGCGCGGAGAGTCGGTCGGCGAGGGATCCAAGGCGGTGGCCCTCTCCCGTCTCGGTGCCGAGCGGGTGGAGTTGCTGCTGTCGGCGAACCCCGGTGTCGCTCCACGCCCGTTACAGAAGGTCGCGTCGGGTGGCGAGTTGTCCCGCGTGATGCTGGCGCTGGCCATCGTCGGCGGGGCGGGGGCGGCCTCGACCCAGGTCTTCGATGAGGTCGACCAGGGTGTCGGGGGGGCGGTCGCCGACGCGGTCGGTTCGCGTCTCTCGCTGCTGTCCGAGAAACGACAGCTTCTGTGCGTCACCCATCTGCCGCAGGTCGCCGCCTACGCGCGATGCCACATAGTGGTTCACAAACGGGTCCGCGACGGTCAGACGCGGATGCAGGTGACGACGCTTGATGAGGAGACCCGGGTGGATGAGATCGCACGGATGTTGTCCGGTAAGCGGGCGACCGATACCTCTCGTTCCCATGCACGTCAGATGATCGGTGCGACGTCCCGTCGCGCGGGGAGTCCTTCATGAAGCAGACTGCCGTCTACCCCGGAACGTTCGATCCCGTGACCAACGGTCATCTGGATCTTGTGAAGCGTGCCCGTGAACGGTTCGATCGTGTGGTGATGGCGATCCTCGATAATGAGGACAAGACCCCACTCTTCTCGGTCGAGGAGCGGATACAATTGATCCGCAAGGCGGTCGGCGATCCCGACGTGGTGGTCGAGACCTTCAACGGCTTGCTGGTGGACTACACGCGGCAGGTCGGCGCCGGCGTGATCCTGCGTGGTATCCGGGCCGTATCGGACTTCGAGTACGAGATGCAGATGGCGATGATGAATCGTAAACTGGCACCGGAGGTCGAGACCGTGTTCCTGCTGCCGAGTGTCGAATACTCCTTCCTGTCGAGCCGCCTCGTCCGCGAAGTCGCCCGCCTCGGCGGTTGCCTCGACGGTCTGGTCCCGGACTGCGTCGCGACGGCCCTTCGGGACCGATACGGGGAACGATGATGCGTCGAACGCGGCTGACCATCATCCTGGGTGCCGTGCTTCTATTCCTGTGGCCGAGTGTGGAAGCCGCGACGACGGTGCGGCTGGCCGTCCTGGATGGCGCGATCCATCCGGCGAGCGCATTTCGAATCGAGGCGGCGATTACGGCCGCCGAGGAATCCGGCGACGCGCTGATTCTGCTGGAGGTCGATACGCCGGGAGGGCTGGTCGATACGACCGGCGAGCTGGTCCAACGGATCCTCAGTTCCGAGGTGCCGGTGGTGGTCTGGGTGGGTCCCGCAGGCGCCCATGCCGCGTCGGCGGGTTTCTTCCTTCTGCTGGCGTCGGATGTTGCGTTGATGGCACCCGGGACACGCACCGGCGCGGCATCGACCGTGCAGATCGGTGGCGAGAACCGGGACGATGATCCTCTTCTGCGAAAGATGAATGAAGACGGTGCCGCGTTGCTTCGTTCGATCTCGGAACATCGGGGTCGGAACATCGAGGCCGCCGAGAAGGCGGTCTTCGAAGCCACCGCCTACGAAGAGAGCAAGGCATTGGAGTTGGGCCTGATCGACGCGGTGGTAGAGAATCGCGATGCGGTCTTCGCCTACTTGAACGGTCGAGAGATCGTCCGCTTCGACGGGACGACGGTGGTCCTCGATCTCACGGAGGTGCAGGTCGTCGAGACGGAGTTCGACTGGTTGCAGGACCTGCGGATGTTCCTGGCGCTCCCCGTTGTCGCTGCGCTGTTGCTGATGGTGGGCATGGGGGGGATCTGGATCGAGATGACCCACCCCGGGGTGGTGCTGCCGGGACTCGTAGGCGCCACGGCCCTGATTCTCTTCGCTTTTTCCGCCTCGATCCTTCCCGTTTCGGCCGTCGGGTTGCTCTTGATCGCGTTGGCCGTCGTCATGTTCATTCTTGAGGTCAAGGTGGTTTCCTACGGGATGCTGACCCTGGGTGGAGCGGTCTCGTTGGTCTTCGGTGGGATTCTCCTGATCGACGGTCCGATCCCCGAACTGCGCGTGCCCCCCGGCGTGATCGTGCCGGTGGCCGTCATGTTGACGATCCTGATCGCCTTCGTGATGCGACTCGTGATGCGGGCTCACCGAGCGAAGGTCGCGACCGGCGAGGAGGGGCTCGTGGGGGAGACGGGACCCGTTCGTGTCACGATCGACTCGACGCACAACGGGCGCGTCTGGATTCACGGCGAACTCTGGAGCGCCGTGTCGTCCAGCGAGACGATCGAGGTAGGGCAATCGATTCGCGTCGTTGCCGTCGATGGAATGCGACTGACCGTTGAAACGGTCGCGGAGGAAGAACAATGACACCGTTGTGGATCGGGATTGGCGTTGCAATCACCATCTTATTGTTTCTGCTGGGGAACGCGTTTCGGGTGCTTCCCGAGTACGAGCGAGGTGTCGTCCTTCGCCTCGGTCGTCTGAAGGGGAAGCCCTATGGGCCAGGCCTGATCATCCTCATCCCGGTGATCGATCGGATGATTCGTGTGTCGTTGCGGACCGTCGTTCACGACGTTCCGCCTCAGGACATCATCACGAAGGACAACGTTTCCATCAAGGTCAACGCCGTCGTCTATTTTCGCGTGATGAACCCGATCAACGCCGTGGTCGAAGTTGAGAACTATCACTATGCGACCAGTCAGCTGGCCCAGACGACCCTGAGGTCGATTCTCGGCGAGTTCGAGTTGGATGAACTGTTATCGGGTCGTGAGCTGATCAACGGCAAGCTCCAGATCATCCTGGACCAGCAGACCGACCCCTGGGGTATCAAGGTCTCCGCCGTTGAAGTCAAACATGTCGATCTTCCCGAAGTCATGCAGCGGGCGATGGCCAAGCAGGCCGAGGCCGAGCGTGAGAAACGGGCCAAGGTCATCCATGCCGAGGGCGAGCGGCTCGCGGCGTCCGGACTATCGGAGGCGGCACGTGAATTGGGCAAGAATTCCGGGACAATGCAGCTTAGATACCTTCAGACCTTGACTGAGATCGCTTCAGAACGAAATTCTACCTTGATCTTCCCGCTGCCCATCGAGCTGCTGGGGGGATTCTTGAACAAGGCCAAGGAGTGAGGCCCGTTGGTGAAGTCCCTGGAAAAACTAAGCATTCTTGAGGATTCTCGGCAGACGGCCGCTCTCCTGGATGTTTTCAGGAGCCTCGATGTCGAGGTTCTGGCGGATCGCATGGTCCGGCCCATCGCCGATTGGCTCGGGGCGGATTTCGGGATCTGTCTGGGCAGCGTGCCCGGCCGGCGGAAACTGCTGCCCATCGCCGGGACGACCGACAAGGACGACCCCCGTAGGGTGGGCTTTTCGAACCTGGAGCCCAAGATCGTCCGCGGAATCGGCGAGCGACCCGTCCTGCGAGACGGTTGGGGTGAACTGGCCGACGCGGTACACGAGTGGCCCGGATCGGATCCCGATCGCGTCGTTCTTGTGCCGGTCCACGACGGCGAGATGCGGTTGACCGCCGTGATGGCGTTTGTCGTCGAGAAACCCGTCCCGTCGTCCCGGCTGGAACAGGTCGCCCAGTTCGTCGAGCTCTGTCGCGACGCGGTGGGGAACGCACTTCAAGTTCTGGCGCTCCGGGAACTGATCATCAAGGACGATACCGCCAACTGTTTCAACCGACGACACTTCGAAGATTTCCTGCCAGAGGAGCTGGCGCGGGCCAGCCGTTTCCGTTCGCCGGTATCCCTGATCTTCCTCGATATGGATAACCTCAAAGAGGTCAACAATCGCCACGGCCACAGCATGGGCAGCCGAACGCTGTTCGAGGTCTCCGTCCGCGTTCGCGGCAAGATCCGAAAATTCGACAAACTGTTTCGCTTTGGCGGCGACGAATTCTGTATCGTATTGCCGGAGACCGAATGGCACGGTGCCGTCGAGGTGGCGGAACGCGTGCGACAGGTCATCTCGGGAAAGAACCTCTTGATGCGTGAACTCGGCGATGGCGAGGGAGTCTCGATGACCGCCTCGCTGGGAGTCGCTTCGTTCCCGCTTCACGCCGGCGACCGACGAGAACTCGTGCAGCGTGCGGATCGTGCGATGCAGAAGATCAAGGCCTCCGGCAAGGATGGGATCGGCGTCGCCGACGTCAACGAGAAAGAGGATCCTCCCGCCGGAGAGAGCGATGGCTGACCCACAGGATTCCGACAGCGTCCGCGAGGTTCGTTTCGAGGGTTGGGGGCTGCTGGCGGTCGTGACGGTCCTCGTCATCGCAGGCGGAACCGCGTTCTATTCCGGTCGTCTCTACGAGCGAGGCCTCGGGCCGACATCTCCGAGTGTCGATGCGCCGGCTCTGGATCCCCTCGGGCAGGTGGTGGGCGGCGACGCGTCACTTTCGTCTGCCGACGTCGAGCAGACGGCGGATCACTTCGATCGACCCGCGGACTCGGCGACCCCGGCGGAGCCGCAACGAGAGCTGCCCAAGAAGCAAGCCGAGGATGCGGCGGAAGGTCGTCCCGATCCCGTCGCCGACCCAACCGACGGCGCGTTCTTCGTGCAGGTCTTTGCGGGTCGAGATCGACGCGCCGCCGAACTGCTGATGGAGAAACTCCGCGCGGACTCTTTCGCCGTCAAGATGGTGGCTAACTCCGAGGGCCAGAGTTCGCTCTACAAGGTCCGCGTCGGCGGCTTCCCCACACGGGATGACGCGCGGGTCGCCGCCGATGAATTGCAGAAGAAGGGCTACAACGGAGCGTGGGTCACAGACGGGGGTTGATTCCTTTGGCTGTGCTATCGTCCGTCGATGACGCTGGCCGACGCCGGCGCAAGGGAGTCCCGCGGTGGCCACCAGCGATATCCAGGAACTGAGCGATCGACTCGAAGCGCTCTCCGGAAAGGTCGACACCTTGCGGAGGTATCTTTGATGTCGACGGCAACAAGCTGCGTCTCGACGAGATCGAACAACGCCTGACCCAGCCCGAAGTCTGGGGTGACCCCGAAGAGTCCAAGAAGATCCAGCGTCAGCGCTCCCGTCTGGTCGAGCGTATCGAGGCTGCGGACCATCTAGGTGGACTGCGCGACGATGGGCAGACGTTCATCGATCTGGCCCGCGAGGGCGAAGACGTCGTCGAAGACCTGCAGGCCACGGTCGCGGAACTCGAGAAGCTCGCCGAGACCATCGAACTGGAAACGCTGCTGGTCGGGGAACACGATGCCGGCAATGCGATTGTCGAGATCCATCCCGGCGCCGGGGGAACCGAGTCGCTGGACTGGGCCGCCATGCTGTTTCGGATGTACCGGCGCTGGGCCGATCGACGTGGATTCAAGCTGGAAGTGCTTGACCATCAACCCGGCGAAGAGGCCGGCATCAAGAGTGTGACGATGTCGGTCAGCGGTGCGAACGCCTACGGCTATCTCCGAGTTGAACGAGGTGTGCATCGCCTGGTGCGCATCTCACCCTTCGATGCCCAGGCTCGACGGCACACATCCTTTGCGTCGCTGGACGTCCTGCCGGAGATCGAGGAAGCGGGAGAGGTCGAGATCGATGACAAGGATCTGCGGGTCGATACCTTTCGCGCGTCAGGCGCCGGGGGGCAGCATGTCAACAAGACCGACTCCGCCGTCCGCATGACCCATCTGCCGACCAACGTGGTCGTGACCTGCCAGAACGAGCGCTCGCAACATCGCAACAAGGAAGTCGCGATGCAGGTGTTGCGTTCGAAATTGTTCGATCTCCAGCAGCGGGAAGCCGATGCGAAAATGGCCAAGGAGGTCGGCGAGAAGAAGGAGATCGCGTTCGGAAACCAGATCCGTTCGTACGTGCTCGCGCCTTATCGGATGGTGAAGGACCATCGGACCCAGTTTGAGGTGGGCGACGCCGACCGTGTTCTGGACGGGGACCTCGACGGTTTCATCCGTTCGGCACTTTCGTTGCAGCGGACCGAAGCCGCCGAGGAGCAGGCGTCATGAGCGGCGAGAAGATCGACGAGCGGGAGTCGGAGATTCTCAAGAGCGTGATCCGCGCCCACATCGCAAGTGGCGACCCGGTGGGGTCGCAAACCGTCGCGGCCGGCGCGTCCCTGCGGCTCTCTCCCGCGTCGATACGAAACATCATGGCCGATCTCGAGGAGCGCGGATTCCTGAGTCAGCCACACCCGTCTGCCGGACGCGTGCCGACCGACCAGGCGTACCGCCTCTACGTCGACCAGTTGATCTCGACACCGACGATCTCCGATCGGGAGACGCTTCGAATCGACAAGGCGCTCGACGCGGGCGAGCGAGACGTCGACAAACTGCTGCTGGAGGTCTCGCGACAACTCTCGTCGGGTGCCGACGGTGTCGGTCTGGTGCTCGTCCCCAATCTGCAGCGGATGGTTGTGGAGCATCTCGAGTTTGTTCGTCTGGACACCCAAAGAATCGTTGCGATCCTGGTGGGTCGTTCGGGGGTCGTTCACAACCGCATCCTCGAAGTTCGTACTCCGCTTTCACAGCCGGAGCTGGATCGCATCGGCAGCTACCTGTCCGAACAGTTCGGTGGGCGGACTCTCCCGCAGATGCGGTCGCGGTTGCGGACACGCATCGCCGAGCAGCAAGCCCCCGATGCGGATACGGCTGCCGGCCTCGAGCTGGGGCAACGGGCGGTTGCCGTGGACGAGGCCGATGGCGACGTCATCGTGGAGGGTGGTTCGCGGCTCCTCGCCGCGCCGGAATTCGCCGATCTGGATGTTGCCCGAAGTCTCTTTCGGACCCTGGAAGAGAAGAATCAGCTGGTCGACCTGCTCAGCCGACTTCTGGGGGAAGATGGGGTCCAGGTGGTCATCGGCAATGAGAACCCGGTGGACGATCTGGCGCGGTGCTCCCTGGTCGCCGCTAACTACCTTTCCGGAGATAGAGTTATGGGCACTCTCGGGATCGTTGGGCCGACCCGCATGCAGTACGTCCGGGCCATCGCCCTGGTGGATTATCTGGCCCGGGCGCTCTCGATGAGGCTGGATCGGCGAGATGATTGACCCCGCTGGACCGGGGACCAAGGTTGTTAGGGTGGGGTCGCGGTCCCTGAAGCCGACGAGGAAGGGATTACTTTAGTGAAATCCGAGCGGGATCAATTTCGGGATCTGACCGTGGACGACGAGTCGGACGATATCGAGATCCTCGAGATCGTCGGGCTGGATGAGCCCGCGCGCCCGTCGAAGGCACGTTCGGGCGAGGACGAGCCTGCGAGACCGTTGATCGTCACCGACGACGACCCCGTCACGGAGGACGACGCGGTGACGGACCGCGATCGTCTCATCCGACTCTATGCAGATTTCGAGAACTACAAGAAGCGAATCCAGCGAGAACAGGACGAAGCCGAGCGTCTTTCTGCGGCTCGAGTGATGAAGTCACTGCTGCCGGTTCTGGACAACTTCGAACGAGCCATCGGCTCCGCCAACGAGAGCGGAACCCAGGACCCACTTCTCAAGGGCGTCGAACTGATTTTTCGCCAGCTTCTCGAAGCGATGCGCCGGGAGGGCGTGGAAGCCATCGATACCGTCGGTGAAATGTTCGATCCGGAGTACCATGAGGCGGTTGCGACGACCGAGAATTCGGGCTTCCCGTCGCATACGGTGATCGAGGAGATGCAGCGCGGCTACAAACTCCACGATCAGGTGATACGCCCGTCGTTGGTCAGGGTCGCCGTGGAGATCGACGAGCCGGATTCGCGCGAGGGAGAGGGTAGCTGACCATGGCCAAAGCCGTCGGAATTGATCTCGGCACGACGAACTGTTGCATCTCGGTGATCGAGGGCACGAAGCCGCGTGTCATCGCGACCCGCGAGGGCTCCCGCACGACACCGTCCATCATCGCGTTCACGTCTCGTGGCGAACGGCTGGTGGGGCAGATCGCCAAGCGTCAGGCGTTAACCAACCCCCACAACACCATCTACGCCGTCAAGCGTCTGGTGGGTCGCAAGTTCGACTCGCCGGAAGTCGCCAAGGCGATGCAGATCGTCCCGTATCAGATCGTCCCGTCGGAGAATCGCGACGCGTGGATCCGGGTCCGGGATCGCGATTACTCACCGCCGGAAATCGCCGCGTTCGTCCTTCAACACCTGAAGGAGATGGCGGAAGACTACCTGGGCACCGAGGTGACGGAGGCTGTCATCACCGTGCCGGCCTACTTCGATGATGCGCAGCGTCAGGCCACCAAGGATGCAGGCCGGGTGGCCGGCCTGTCGGTCCTCAGGATCGTCAACGAGCCGACGGCCGCCGCGCTGGCCTACGGCATGGACGAGGGCACCGCATCCCGAAAGATCGCGGTTTACGATCTTGGCGGCGGCACGTTCGATATTTCGGTTCTGCAACTCGGTGAAGGCGTCTTCGAGGTCAAGTCGACGTCCGGCGACACGTTCCTCGGAGGCGAGGATTTCGATCAGCGGATCGTTGACTGGTTGGTGACGGCATTCAAGGAAGAGTCCCTGATCGATCTTCGAACCGATCGGATGGCCCTGCAGCGGCTGAAGGAAGCGGCCGAGAAGGCCAAGTGCGAGTTGTCCACCGAGCAGAGCGCGGAGATCAATCTCCCGTTCATCAGCGCGGACGACAGCGGGGCCCGTCATCTTCACACCACTCTGAGCCGCGAGAAGCTCGAGGAGCTTGTGGACGACCTCGTCGAACGCACCGTCGGCCCCTGCGAGGAGGCGCTCAAGATGGCCGGGCTGCAGGCTGCCGACATCGACGAGATCCTACTCGTCGGTGGGCAGACCCGCATGCCCAAAGTCCTCGAGACCGTATGTAAGTTCTTCGGTCGATCGCCCTCGAGCGACATTAACCCCGACGAGGTCGTCGGGGTCGGTGCTGCGGTACAGGCGGGCATCCTGAAGGGCGACGTCAAGGACCTGGTCTTGTTGGACGTCACGCCGCTGTCGCTGGGAATCGAGACCCGGGGCGGGATGTTCACGAAGATCATCGAGCGCAACGCGACGATCCCGACGCGAAAGAGCAAGATCTTCACGACCGTCGCCGACAACCAGACGAAGGTCGAGATTCACGTGTTACAGGGTGAGCGCGAGATCGCCGGACACAACAAGTCGCTCGGTCAGTTCGAACTGGTCGGGATTCCGCCGGCGCCACGTGGCGCGACCCAGATCGAGGTCACCTTCGACATCGATTCCAACGGAATCGTCAGCGTCCAGGCCCGCGACCTGGTGACGCAGCGGGAGCAGAAGATCCTGGTAACACCCTCCAGCGGTCTCTCCGAGAACGAGATCTCCGGAATCGTCGAGGATGCCAAGCGGCACACCGAGGAGGATCGGCGCCGGGCCGAGTTCATCCGCGCGAAGGCCCGTCTCGAGGGGCTGGTCGAGAGCAATCAGAAGACCTACAACGAGTTCGGGTCCATGCTGGCGCCTCAGCAGCAGACCGACGTCCGCAAGATTCTGGACGATGCCCGCGCCGCCCTGGAGTCCGGCAGTGCCACCGACTGCACCGAGGCCCTGGAGAAAATCGCCACGATGGGTAAAATCCTGTCCGAGGTCATCCTCTACGACCCCGGACAGTTTTCTTCCGCGGGCGAAGGTGAGGGGACCGGGGAGTCCTGACCCTTGTCCGATCGCGATTATTACGAGCTGCTCGGCGTCGAGCGGGATGCCGGGCTGCCGGCCATCAAGAAGGCCTATCGCGCCGCCGCCATCAAATACCATCCCGATAAGAATCCCGGTGATCAGCAGGCCGAGGACCGGTTCAAGGAAGCGGCCGAGGCCTGGTCCGTCCTCTCCGATACCGAGAAGCGGGCCCTCTACGACCGCTATGGGAAGCGGGGTCTCTCCGGTGCAGGAGCCGGCGGTGGGTTCAACCCCGACGCGTTCACGGACTTCAGCGATATCCTCGGTGACCTCTTCGGCTTCGGTTCGATCTTCGGCGGGGGTGGCGGACGTCGCGGTCGTGGTCGACGCGGCGACGACCTGCTGTTCGAGTTGGAGATCGAATTCGAGCAGGCCGTGTCCGGCACCGAGACACGAATCCAGGTGCCTCGTGCGGAGAACTGCGAGGATTGCGACGGTAGCGGCGCCGCCCCCGGCGGCATCGAGACCTGTTCGGAATGTTCCGGCCGCGGGCAGGTCGCGTTCCAGCAGGGTTTCTTCACCATCGCTCGCACGTGTTCACGCTGTCGCGGTGCCGGCAAACAGATCACGAAGACCTGTGACGGCTGCAACGGCGAAGGTCGGATCCAGGAAGAGCGCACGCTGACGGTTCGTATCCCTCCCGGTGTTGACGACGGGATGCGGCTTCGCATGGTCGGTGAAGGCGAGACGGGTCAGGGCGGCGGCCCCCCCGGCGACCTCCACGTCGCGCTTCACGTTCGTGACCACAAGGTCTTTACGAGGGACGGCAGCGATCTGCACTGTGAACTCCGACTCGGCTTTGCCCAGGCGGCCCTCGGTGCGGAGGTTGAGGTTCCGACCCTCGACGGAAGTCATCTGCTGCCGATCCCCGCGGGCACTCAGTCCGGTGAGCGGATCCGTCTTCGTGGGAAGGGCGCGCCTGCGTTGCAGTCCAGCGGACGTGGGGATCAGATTGTCCATATCCAGCTGGTGACCCCCGAGGACGTCGATGGAGAGATGCGTGAGCTTCTCGAACGGCTGGCCGAGATGGAAGGGCAGCAGATCGGTGACGGCGGGTTGTTTGAGAAGGTTCGAAAGATCTTTCACGGCTGACATCGGTTCATGCAGCGCCCCGAAACAGCTCGATGGCACGCCCTGGTCCTGACGCTCCCCGAGGAGCGTGCCGACGAGATCGGGGCGGCATTGGCCGGTGGGCGTCTCGGCGTGCATTTCGAAGACGCCGGAGCGACGTCGACGCTCGTCCGGATCTACCTACGGGAGCCGGACGCCATCGAACCGGCGCTCGAGGATGCCCGAGAGCTCCTGGCCGCCTATGGGCTCGACGCCGATCAGTGCGGTTTGGGCCAAGAGTTGGTCGAGGACGGACGGTGGGTCGAGCGGTACCAGGCGTCTCTGAAGCCGTTCGTGCTGGGACGTGGGTTTGTCGTCTGGCCGTCGGGCACCGGGGAGCCCGTCGAGGGGCGGCACGCGCTGAAGCTGGTGCCGGGGCGGGCGTTCGG
This sequence comes from Acidobacteriota bacterium, assembly GCA_029861955.1. Classification (NCBI taxonomy): domain Bacteria; kingdom Pseudomonadati; phylum Acidobacteriota; species Acidobacteriota bacterium. The sequence goes on along the minus strand of JAOTYK010000030.1, from coordinate 19,851 downwards.
CACGGGCGAGCACCCGACCACGCAGGCCTGCACGGAGCTCCTCGAGCATCGGGTGCGGCCCGGCAGCCGCTGGCTGGATCTTGGGTGTGGGACCGGCATTCTCTCTCTGGTTGCGCAGCACTCCGGCGCCGCGTCGGTGGTAGGTTGCGACCTGGATCCATTGGCCGTCGATGTCGCTCGAGAGACCGCCGCGATCAATGACGGTCCGTCGGGGATCCGCTTCGTTGTCGGCTCCGCCACCGCTCCCCCGGAAGGTGGGCCGTTTGATGGGGTGGTCTGCAACATCAGCCCGTCGTTCTTTCAAACCTATGCCGCCGAGACCGCAGAACTCGTAGCGGACTCCGGACTATTGATCGCCTCGGGTTTCCTCGTCGAGGACGCGGTGTCCATCGCGAACGGCCTGGCCGAGTACGGACTTCGTGAAGTCGAGCGTGTCGAGCGAGCACCGTGGGCGGTCCTCGTCGTCGAACGAGCATCGACGGCATGAGTCGACGCTGGCGAGTCTTCCATGATCCGCCGATCGTCGTCGGCGATTCGTTGGAACTCGGTAGCGACCAGGCCCATCACGCCCGTTCGGTGTTGCGCTTGCAGGCGGACGACGAGGTCCTCGTGTTTGACGGCGAGGGCGGCGAGTGGATGGCGCGCATCGAGACCCTGACGAAGCGCGAGGTTCGGGTGCGGGTGGGGGAGCCTGCTGCCGACGCGTCGGTCGATCCGAGTTTTTCTATCGAACTGTTTCAGGCGCTCTGTCGTCAGGATCGTCTCGAGTGGCTGCTTCAGAAGGGCTGTGAGCTCGGGCTGCAGGGAATCCATCTCTATCCCGCCAAGCGAGGAGAGGGTCCCCCATTGACCCGTAGTCGATTGGATCGTTGGCGGCGCGTGCTCATCGAGTCGTGCAAGCAGTCCGGTCGTCGCCGACTGCCGATTCTCGGATCCATCGAACGACTCCCCGACGTCCCCGGAGGGGTGATCGCGTTCCTCGCCGACCCACGGCAGGCCATGCCGTTGATCGCCCGGCTCGGACAACCCCGTCCCGATGCCTGCTGGGTCGCCGTGGGGCCGGAATCGGGTCTTGACGATGCGGAACTTGACGACGCCGTCTCCCGTGGTTGGCAGCCCGTGTCCCTGGGACCCCGGGTGCTTCGCACGGAGACTGCGGGGCTCGTGGCCACCGCCGTGATCCAGTCGTGCTGGGGAGATCTGGCCTAAAACCCACCGAATGGACCCTCTTCGGGCCCCATTTGACTTGCCGCGGGTCGGTTCCTAGATTCGACAAGGTACGGCTACCAAGGGCTACGAGGGACCGATGCATATCAATGATCTGCTGAAGATGACGACCGAACGGGGTGCCTCCGATTTGCACCTCAAGGTGGGCAGCTATCCCGTGATTCGCGTCAACGGCAAGCTGATTCCGATGACTGACCAGAAGCGCCTGATGCAGGAGGACACCATCGCGATGGCGTTCAGCATCATGAGCGCGCGGCAGAAACAGAAGTTCAAGGATCACTTCGAACTTGACATGGCGTATTCGGTTCCCGGGCTGGGTCGGTTCCGTTGCAATGTGTTTCAGCAGCGCGGCACGGTGGGTCTGGTACTCCGTGTCATTCCGGTGAAGATCCTCACGGTCCGTGAGCTTCATCTTCCACCGGTCCTCGAGCAGATCGCCCAGGAGCGTCGCGGGTTGATCCTGGTGACCGGTACGACCGGTTCCGGTAAGTCGACGTCGCTCGCGGCCATGATCGACTACATCAACTCCGTCCGAACCGAACATCTCATGACGATCGAGGATCCCATCGAGTTCCTCCATCGGGACAAGAAGAGTCTCGTCAACCAACGCGAGGTCGAGGTCGACACCAAGTCGTTCGCCTTCGCCCTACGTTCGGCGCTCCGTCAGGATCCCGATGTCATCCTCGTCGGTGAGATGAGAGACTACGAGACGATCGAGACGGCCCTCAACGCGGCCGAGACCGGTCATCTTGTTCTCTCCACTCTGCATACGGTCGACGCCACCGAGACGATCAACCGAATCATCTCCGTCTTCCCGCCACATCAACAGAAGCAGGTGCGTCTGCAACTCGGCGCCGTGTTGAAAGCCATCATCTCCATGCGACTTGTCCCGCGGAAGGACGGGAAGGGGCGTGTGCCCGCCGTCGAGGTCTTGCGATCGACCCCGTTCATTCGGGACTGCATCGAGAACAAGGAAAAGACCAAACTGATCAACGGCGCCATCGCGCAGGGAACGTCACAGTATGCGATGCAGACGTTCGACCAGTCGCTCAATAGCCTGTTCCAGAACGAGCTGATCAGTTTCGAGGAAGCCCTTCGGCAGGCCACGAACCCCGATGAGTTCAAGCTGAAGGCCTCCGGAATTCAGTCGGCGTCGGATATGGCGCAGGCGCAGATGGAGAGTACGGTGGCCTCGCCCGAAGAGAACGGCGACTCCGACCCGCACGCACCGGAATCGCCGTTCGAGTTCACGAACAGCTAGATCGAATCTCGCGACGGTACGGCCTGCGGTCTCTGATACCGTAGCCGTGCCATGCCAGATGCCCGCCGCAAACCAAGCGACCGATCGACCCGCGATCCGTTCGTCGCATTGGTGCGTGCTGTCGGATATCGTCCGCTGACGGCGCTCGAGGCTTCCGCTCGCCTCGGCAAGCTCGGCTTCGATTCCGACCAGGTGGACGCCGCCATCGCTCGAGGTCGAGACGAGCGCATCCTCGACGACGGCAAGTTGGCGGAGGACTACCTGGTCCTGCGCGCGGAGCGTCGGCTCGAGGGGCCGCGTCGCCTTATCCGGGAGCTGGTCGGCCGCGGCGTCGATGAGTCGCTCTGTGAGTCGGCATGGCAACGCCTCGTCGCGTTGGGCGATGTCGACGAGGACGCGCTGTTGACTCGGCGGCTGGATCGCTTGCTCGCAGCGCCGCGGTCCAACACGTCGAATGAACGACGCCGTGTATATAATGCGCTGCTTCGAGCGGGATTCGAGCCGAGTGCGGCTCGCGATGCCGTGATCAAACGGGACATCCGCTAGAGCGGGTACGGGGCGGGACGATGGAAGCCAACAAGGCCCGCAGGGCCTTCATCGATTACTTCGTGGAGCGTCAGCACCAGGAGGTCGCGAGTTCACCGGTCGTTCTTCCGGACGACGCGACGCTGCTGTTTGTCAACGCCGGTATGAATCAGTTCAAGGATGTCTTCACCGGACGCCGGGCCGCCAGCAGCCCCCGGGCGGTCTCCTCGCAGAAGTGTCTGCGCGTCTCGGGTAAACACAACGATCTGGAGATGGTCGGGCGGACGCCACGGCACCACACCTTCTTCGAGATGCTCGGCAACTTCTCCTTCGGGGACTACTTCAAGAAGGATGCGATCGCCTTCGCCTGGGAGCTGATCACCAAGGTCTACGGACTGCCGCCCGAGCGGCTCTGGGTCTCCGTCTTCGAGGGTACCGATTGTTTCGAAGCGGATGACGAGGCATTGCGGATCTGGCGTGACGACATCGGTGTCGACCCGGATCGAATCCTCAAGCTCGGGGAAGAAGAGAACTTCTGGCGGATGGGAGAGACAGGACCGTGCGGGCCGTGTAGTGAGATCCACGTTGACCTCGGTGACGAGTTGACCTCGGTGTCGGGTCCCTCCAACCCGGCCACGGACGAGCGGCGGTTCCTCGAGATCTGGAACCTGGTGTTCATGCAGTTCAATCAGTGTGCCGACGGGGCCCGCGAGAACCTACCCGCTCCAAGTATCGATACCGGCATGGGTCTCGAGAGGATCGTTTCGGTCCTGCAGGGCAAGCAGAGCAACTACGACACCGATATATTCGCCCCGCTCCTGAATGCCACGGCGGAACGTTGCGGCACCCGTTACGGAAAGGACCCCGAGACCGATTTCTCCATCCGCGTGATTGCGGATCATGCCCGGGCCTTCGCCTTCCTGGTGGCCGAGGGGGTGGTGCCTGCCAACGACCGACGAGGCTACGTGCTTCGGCGCTTGCTCCGTCGTGCCATCCGTCACGGACGGAAGCTGGGGATTCACGAGCCGTTCTTGCGAGATGTCACGCCGGTCGTCGTCGAGCAGATGGGAGACGTCTATCCGGAGCTCCTGGCGTCCAAAGATGCGTTGCTTCAGATCGGCGATCTGGAGGAGCGGCGGTTCGCCGATACGCTCTCGACCGGCCTGCAGATGCTGGATGACAAGCTCGGCGCACTGGGCACGGAGAAGGATGCCGGCGACACCCCGTTGGTGCTTCCCGCGAAAGACCTCTTCCTGCTCTACGACACCTTCGGATTCCCGCTGGATCTTGCCCGCGATATCGCCGACGAGCGAGGGATTCAGCTCGACGAGGAAGGCTTCAAGCGGGAGATGGCCCGGCAACGAGATCGTGCCCGGGCATCGTGGAAAGGCGGCGGGGCCACCACGGATACCGCGGCCTACGAGGCCTGGAGCGATCAGCCATCGACGGAGTTTCTTGGTTATGACCGTCTGGCGTTCGATGACAGCCGCGTGCTGGGCATCCTCAGCGACGGCACGCCGATCGATACGCTGGTCGCGGGACAGACCGGCGAGCTGCTTCTGGCATCGACGGCTTTCTATGGAGAGGCGGGCGGGCAAATCGCCGATCAGGGCATGCTGGCGGCAGAGAACGGTCGGGCACAGGTGACCGACGTCGTTCGACGCGGCAACGGTCTGTTCGTTCATCGCGTCGTACTGGAGGAGGGCGCCATCGCGATCGGCGATCGCGTCCGTGGTGACGTCACGGAAGAGAGACGCGCGGCGATCAAGCGCAATCACACCGCGACGCATCTCCTGCACGCCGCACTGCGAGACGTGATCGGGACTCACGTCAAGCAGGCCGGCTCGAGAGTCGGAGACGACCGCTTCCGATTCGACTTTACGCACTTCGCGCCGGTGACTCCCGAGGCACTCTCCGATATCGAGTCCCTGATCAATCGGCAGGTGCTGGCGGATGTCGAGATCGAGACGAAGGAGATGGACGTCGACAGCGCACTCGAGCTCGGTGCCATGGCGCTGTTCGGCGAAAAGTACGGATCGCGGGTTCGCGTCGTGTCGATCGGTGACTTCTCCCTCGAACTGTGTGGCGGTACGCACACCACGCACACCGGGGAGATCGGATTGATCAAGCTTCTAGAGGAGCGCGGAGTTGCATCGGGTACGCGACGAGTCGAGGCCGTTAGCGGCGAGGGGGCGCTCGATCGATTTCGGGCCGTGCAGGGGATCCTGTCCGGTCTCGAGGCCGAGCTCTCCGTCCCGGCAGACGCCCTGCGGGGCGAGATCGAGCGACGCCTCGGGCAGCTCCGAGATCTTCAGAAACAGCTGGATCAGCAGCGGGTCGGCGCCATCCGGGACCATCTCGATGAGATCGCCGGGGAAGCCGTCGATGTCGAGGGCGTCCGGGTGGTCGCGCGTCGGGTTGACGGCCTTTCGCCTCAGGATATGCGTGAGGTTGCCGATGCACTGCGGGGGAAACTAGGTTCTGGAGTGGTGGTTCTGGGTCGGGCCGTCGGCGGGAAGGCCTCGCTGATGGTCGCCGTGACCGAGGATCTCCGTAAGAACCTGCCGGCAGGTGCACTGGTGAAAGAACTCGCCAGGAAGATCGGTGGGGGTGGCGGCGGTCGCCCCGACCTGGCCGAGGCCGGTGGAAAACAGCCGGAGCATCTTGACGCAGCGCTTGCGGCTGCCGCCGATGAGGTGCGACGAAAGCTGAGTTGAGAGGCTCGACGTCAATGAAAGTCATGCCGTACAGGTTGGTCATTCTGGTCACCGCGCTGTTCGTGACCCCGTCGATCGGGCAGGCCGACACCTCGATCGTTCGCAGCAGCGACGACGCCGGACTGGCCTTCAGCAACACGTCATCCGCACCCGACCTCTCGCCGGGACACCGCTCACGCGGACGCCGATCGTCGCGGGGCGGGTCTCTCGCCGATCGTCGCGCGGCCATCGAACCCGTGCTGCATTCGACGGCTCGGCGAAACCGACTCAGTCCCGATCTCGTCCGTGCGGTCGTCGAGGTGGAATCGGCTTACAACACCCACGCTCGATCGCCCAAGGGCGCGATCGGTCTCATGCAATTGATGCCGGCCACCGCCCGTGCGTACGGGGTCAAGGATCCTTACGCCGTCGACGAGAACCTTGATGGTGGCTGTCGGTATCTACGTGCGCTGCTCGACCGTTACGACGACGATTTGAACCTGGCGTTGGCCGCGTACAACGCAGGTCCCACCGCGGTGGATCGTCACGGCGGGATTCCGTCCTACCCCGAGACCCGTGAGTACGTGCGTCGGGTCAGAGAGCGGCTGGAGTCGCAGAGTGAGGGTCGCAACCAACTGGCATTCGGGAAGCCGCCGCGAATGGTCCGCGGTTCCGACGGTTCAATTCGAATCGTCAACTGACCTGTGAGTGCAGCTTCCGTTGCACCTGTCGGGGCGACGCGCGTTCGTACTTGACGAAGTTGCGATAGAAGTCCCGGTAGTTCTGGTAGCCGACCCGGTAGGCGATCTCGGAGAGGCTCCGCTCCCCATTGGACAGAAGACGCCGCGCGCTGTCGAGGCGCCGCCGCTGGATCGCTTCGGTGATCGTGTGGCCGGCGTGCTTCTTGAAATTCCGCGAAAGGTAGTTGGAGGAGACATGAAGCCCCGCCGCCACATCGGATAACGAGATCCGGCGTCGGAAATGGCGATCGATGTACGTCAGCGCCCGCTCGACGATCTCCGGGATGTCGGAGGCCGCGGGCTCCGTCTGGGCTCGAAGTAGACGGCCCAGAATCTCGTCGAAGCGTTGCCGCGCGATGGCGAAACTCCGACACCCGTCAAACTGCTGGATCAGCTCCAGCCGTCGCGTCTGGAACCGGTGACTTCGCACGTCGGTCTCCGCCAGAGAGCCGTGAACCTGGTGGAGCAGGCCCAGCAGGAGTTGGGTCGCGACGCGTCCTTCCCTGGGGCCCTCTCCGGGCTGTAGCGTGCCGGAGAGACGGAGCAGGAGCTCCCGGGCTGCGGAGCGATCGCCGAGGGCCAGCGCGCCCAGCCCACGCTCCTCCAGGGCGGCGTCGTATCCGATCCGCCGGAGAAGGGTCGTCGAGTCCTGTCTGGGTCGGGGCATCCCTCTCCAATACTGAAGTAATTCCCGGAATTTGGGCCTGTAGAACCGTGCGATGGGAGTGTACGGAGAAAACCGGGCCGTATCAACCCTTGCGGATGCCGGATCCGCAGCATCCCGGGTCCTGGGGCAATTGCGCTTGACACCCCCTGAAGTACGCCATAAAAGAAGACTACCGATGTCTTGGGGAAGACCTTGGGGGGGGTAGATGAGTCAAACAAATGCAGGAAAGATGGCCCAGTCTTCCGAAAACGTTGAAGGATTAACGTCCGAGACGACTCGTCTCGGCGAATACCTGCGTCGTCTTCGGGAAGGTTACGGCTACACCCTGCGAAAAGTCGAAGAGCGAGCAATGGCCCTGGGCGAAGCAATCGACAATTCTCAGCTCAGCCGCTTCGAAAAGGGCAAGGCTGTCCCATCCTTTGACAAGCTGCGGGCTCTGGCCCGTGTCTTCAACGTACCGGTCCAGAACTTCTCCGACGTCCTCGACCTCGAGGAATATCAGCCCTTCAAGCCGACCAGCGTGGTCCACGCGGAGCTCCTCAGAGACGGTGCCGACTGGATGGCCCGAGGCGAGCACGGTCGGGCATTCGTGACCTACGAGCGTGCCTTCGACCTGGCGGAGCGCGAGGGCGACCCGGTTCGGGCGGCAGAGTTGGCCGCGGAGGCTCGCTGGCGGATGGCCACGGCTCTGAAGGCCCTCGGCAAGCTGTACATGACCGAACGCGAGCTTAGAGCGATTCTCAAAGACCGCAAGAAGCTGGCACCTCACACACGGATTCGGGTTCTGTTGCAGTTGTCTTACCTCTACCGTGAGCTAGGTGACTACTACCTTGCGTCGGTTCTCGCCCGTGAGTGTCTCGAGTTGGCCGAAGGGGCAGGCGATCGTCTGACCCAGGCCGGTGTGCTGAACACCCTCGGCAATATCGCTCACGACGAAGAGGAGCCTGTCACCGCGCTGGATATTTACAACCGCGCGTTGGATGTGCTCCAACACCTCGACGGACATCACGAGATGAAGGCCACCGTATTGACCAACCTGGGTGGTTGTCACGTCACCGTGGGGCGATTCGACGAGGGGATTGCGCTTCTACGGGAGGCTCACTCCCTGGCCCGCGATCGCGGCTTCCGACGCTCCGCCGCCCTGTCGCTGACGAGGATGGCCGAGGCTCACATGGCTCGCAACGAGCATGGTCAAGCACGACAGATCCTGGAAGAGTCGGATCTGCTCGCCAATCGCACCGGCGATTGCTACTACGACATGTTATTCCTCAACGCCCATCATCGTTGGAAGATGGCGCAACGAGAAGAGCATCCCACTCGGGAGAAGATCGCGTTCGGGCGGCTTCGACATCTGCGGTCGATGTTGCAGCGTCGGTTCCCCGAAGTGGAAGAGTTTGACCAGCATATCGAACGGATTCGGAGGTGATTGGGATGTATCGCGGAATTGTGCGACTGACGGTCGCAGTGATACTGGTCGTGGGATTCTCCAACGTGTTTGGGGAAGTCGTCGCGAGGACCGATCGCAACGGAAATTATCTGTCGACCCAGGTCATCGCCGAGGCGGGAACCGAGGCCGCCAAGATCTGGGCTCCCCGCGGTCGAACTGCTCGGGCGCTACGCTACGCCGTTCCGCTCAATCCCGACGGGGATCTCACGGGCGATCTCATCCCTTCGTATGCGGAAGGTGAACTGGATCAGGGTTCCTGGGTTGTCTGGAGCCGAGGAACGGGTGCAGGTTACGACCTGGCCTACAGTCGCTGGTATCGCGGCGGTTGGTCTGCGATCCGTTGGATCGAGGATCTTTCGACCGAGGCCGACGAGATGGATCCGATGATCGACCTCGATCCGGCCGGCGTCCCGTACATCGTCTGGTGGACTGAGGCCGAAGGGAGGGGAACGGTCCACATGACCCGATTCCTCGAGACCCGCTGGATGGACCCCTTGCAGTTGTCCTCCGACAGTACGGATGCACGCAACCCCATCGTCTCTGTCACCTCCCTGGGCATCATCTACGTCCAGTTCGAGACCCCCGAGGGGCTCATGACGCAGACGATCCGATTGACGCACCCCGATACGATCACCGACGACATCAACCCCGTCGGATTGTTCGAGATCAGCGGACGACCCGGAACTACCGAAGTGGCGCCGTCTGGCAAGTAGGCGTCGCCTTCGGCAGAGACGGGGGCGGAGGCATCGGCGAACCGTCGAGATTCCCGATGATTGATTCCGCTCAGCGGAGATGGTAACGTCGCCCCGCCTACGGGTGACAGCCGATGCGTCTTAACCTCCCCACGACACTAACCGTCATCCGAATTTTCCTCGCACCATTGCTGGTCGTGGTTCTGCTGACGCCGCCGTGGGCGACGGCCTGGCTCGTGACCCGTATCGAGGGTCTGGATGGATTGAGATGGCTTGCCGGGTGGGTCGTGTGGATGGCGGCGTGGCGAGAGATCATCGCCGTCCTGATCTTCCTGGTGGCCGCCGCGACCGATTGGCTCGATGGTTATCTGGCCCGTCGTCGTCGCGAAGTCACGACCCTCGGGAAGCTCCTGGATCCCATCGCGGATAAGCTGCTGACGGTCTCCGCATTCATCTCTCTGGTCGAGTTGGGCCTTGCACCGGCCTGGATGATCGTCGTCATCGTCGGGCGAGAGTTCGCCGTCAGCGGGATGCGAAGCATCGCGGCGACCCGGGGCATGGTGATCGAGGCCTCCGTCTGGGGTAAATGGAAGACGGTGTCCCAGGTGGTGGCCATCACGCTACTGATCCTCACCCATTCCCTCGAGCGCTGGGTGGGTTACAGTCAGCTCGGCACCGTTTCGCTCTGGATCGTGATGGTGCTGGCGCTGCTATCGATGTGGCACTACTTCCTCGGATTCATCCGGCAGATCGACCTTCGAGAGGAATGACCTCTCGATAGCGGCGAAGGGCGACGCCGATGTTCTACAGCGTTACAAGGCTAGGGTTCCGGATGCTGGCCGGGGTGCTCTTCCGACTCCGTGTTCGCGATGATGTTCGATTGCCCTCGCAGGGCGCCGCCATCGTCGTGGCGGAACATCGAAGCTGGCTGGACCCGCCGTGTGTCGGTGCCGCCTGTCGGCGGCCGGTGCGCTTCTTGGTCATGGAGAAGGTCTACCGGAAGCCGTGGGCCTGTTGGTTCTATCGACGGATGGGGTCGATCCCCGTCGGCGTCGGCAGGCGCCGCGCCGCGCTGTCATTGCGCGAGGCGCTGAGGCGATTGCATTCCGGTGAGGTCGTGGGAGTCTTTCCCGAGGGGCGTGTGGTGCCCGACGGCGAGAGCGTGGACTACCGGGACGGTGCGGCGCTGTTGTCGGTTCGCAGCGGTGCGCCGGTGGTTCCCATCGGCATCGGCGGGACGGCAAGGGCCTGGCCGCGGGGTAAGCGTTGCCCACGCCCCGCACCGGTCGCCATTCGATTCGGTGAGCCGCTCCAGCCTCCCGCGCCGGACTCGGAGAATGCCGTCTCGACATTCTCTGCACGGATCGAGGAGAATCTTCGCATCCTGAGTACCGAGGAGCGGGCACGTGTCGAGAGACGGTAGAGAAAGAGGCGGAGACGCTGTCGACGATGTGCGATCGTTGGCCCAGAGTCTCGGCAAACTGTTGACGGAATGCGGCGAAACCATCGCCACGGCCGAATCCTGCACGGGTGGCTTGATCGGCGGGGCGTTAACCTCGGTTCCGGGCTCGTCAGATTGGTTCGCCGGAGGCGTCATCGCGTATACCAACGACGTTAAGAGCAAACTGTTGGGTGTTCCGGCTGACCTGCTCGAACGGCACGGCGCAGTCTCGGAAGCGGTCGTCTCTGCCATGGCCCGCGGGGTCCGGGGGGCGACAGGCGCGGGCGTCGGCATCGCGGTCAGCGGGATCGCGGGTCCGGCCGGCGGGACCGACGAGAAACCCGTGGGGACGGTCTGTGGGGCCATCGCGATCGGTGACGGGTGCCACTCGACCACCTGGCGGTTCGCCGGAGATCGCGAGCATGTCCGTCAACGGACGGTCGCGGCGGCTCTCGACGGGGCGCGGCGTCGACTCCTCGATCGATCGCGTTAGAAAAAGCTACAATCCGAATCATGACTGGCAAACGAATCGGTGTGCTCGGCGGTGGAGCCTGGGGAAGCGCTCTGGCGATCCACTGGGCCACCCGGTCCCACGACGTCCGGCAGTGGGTTCGCGGAGCCGAGCGGGCCGCAGATATCCAGGCGGTCCGAGAGAATCGATCGTACCTACCCGGCGTCCCCTATCCTCCGGAACTGCGGGTCGATCATCGAATCTCCGAAGTCGTCGAGGGGGCGGAGATCGTGGTGGTCGCCGTTCCCACCCAGTTTGCGCGTCCGATCTATCGAGAATTGGCGACGGTTTGCCCGGTGGACATACCGGTGCTGGTGACCTGCAAGGGCGTCGAACACGACTCGCTGAAACTTCCCGCCGAGGTCTGTGCCGCCGAGATGGGCGCGGCTCGAGGGATCGCGGTGCTGGCCGGTCCGTCGTTCGCCAGAGAGCTGGCTGCCGGAAAACCGACGGCCGTTGCCATCGCATCGGCGGACGCGGAGTTGTCCCGCGACCTCCAGCTTTCGCTCGCCAGTCGTTCGCTGCGTCTGTACACCAACGGCGATCCCGTAGGAGTCCAACTGGCGGGTGCGCTGAAGAACGTGATCGCCATCGCCGTGGGCGTGACCCAGGGTCTCGACATGGGAGCCAACGCCGCGGCAGGACTCATCGCGCGTGGGCTGGGGGAGATCTCCCGCCTGGGAGTTGCGCTGGGTGGACGCGTAGAGACGTTCCAGGGGTTGGCCGGCATCGGAGATCTTGTCCTGACCTGTTACGGCGAAGAGTCGCGCAATCGACGCTACGGATACCTGCTCGGGAGTGGAGTGCCGCGTGAGGAGATCGACGCAAGGCTCTCCGGTATCGCCGAGGGTGTCGCTACCAGCAAGGCCGCTCGAACCCTGGCTCAAGAACACGATGTCGTCGCACCGATCATCGACGAGACGTGCCGCGTTCTGTTTGAGGACGTGCGCCCGCAGGATGCCGTCAAGCGGCTTCTGAGCCGACCGCTGATCTCGGAAGACATCGTCGAGCGAGGACGTACGAAATGATCGATCTCCATACCCACATCCTTCCCGGGATCGACGACGGCGTGAAGACCGAGGACGACGCTGTGGAGTTTGCCCGGGTGGCCTACGACGATGGGACGCGGACGATCGTCGCCACGCCGCATTGCAAGGAAGGGTTCTTCTTCAATCAACGCGAAGCGATCCTGGAAGGCGTGTCGAGCCTGCGGCAACGGCTGGAACGGGAAGGCATCGATATGACGTTGTTGCCGGGGGCCGAGGTCCACCTGTGCCCCGATATCCCGGAGCGGGTCAAGGACGGGCGGGCTCCGACGCTGGCGGACAACGGTGTGACGGTCCTGTTGGAGTTGTCGCTGAGCCAGTACCCGGTCGATCTCGAGAACGTGATATTTCAGCTTCAGCTGGCAGGTCTCGTCATCTTGCTGGCCCACCCCGAACGGATCCGATTTTTCCAGGACGATATCTCGCGCTACGAGTCGGTCGTGAGGTTGGGCGCCTGGGGGCAGATCACGAGCGGCAGCATCGAGGGGCGATTCGGTTCGACCGCACAGAGTTTTTCGGAGAAATTGCTCTCCCGTGGACTGGTACACGTCATTGCAAGCGATGGGCACAACACACGGGGACGGCCGCCCTGTATGGCGGAGTCCGTGGCGCTCGCCGCTCGCTGGACCGGAGAGGAACGGGCTCGAGCGATGGCCTTCGATGCGCCACAGCAGCTGCTCGAAGGCCGATCGCCGGACCTGCCGCCCATGCCGTTGACGCCCCAACGACGATCGTTCTTCGATCTCCTGTTTCGACGTGGGTCCTGAGTCGAGGCGTCGGTCCGATTTCTGCTACTCTCTTCGTGGAGCCCTATCAGGGAGGCGATGGATGAGAATGACCCCCCGAAACGTCCTGTTCCTGTCTGTTCTTCTGTCCCTCGTGGCTCTGGCCGCGTGTGGCGGCGGGAAGACCCAACCGACGACGGCTCCGCGTGAGTTGACGGTGGAAGAGAAGGCGCGGAAAGCGCAGTCGATGCTGCGCGCCGGCCGCGCCCGGGACGCGATTGTGATCATGGAAGACGCGCTCGCCGAGACCCCGGACGACGCGCGACTCCACAACCTGATGGGTCAGATCATGTTCGTCGCGGCGCGTTACGAACCGGCTGTCGAGCATTTCAATCGGGCTCTGGAGTTGGACGAGTACCTGACGGACGCCCATAACTTCCTCGGTGCGGTCTACAACGAACTGGGTAAGACCAACGAGGCCGAGAAGCATTTTCGGATCGCGCTTGACGATCCGTCCTATCCGACGCCGCAGTTGGTCTGGCTGAACCTCGGAATGTTGTATGGCGGGCAGGGTCGCGACGCGGAGGCGATCGACTCGCTGCGTCGCGCGGTTGAGATCAATCCGAAGTTCTACCAGGCGCATTACGAGCTCGCCTTGCTCCTCGAGAAGACCGGTCGGCTCGATGAGGCGGTTCGCGAGTTCAAGGTCGCGGGGCCCGGTTTCGCCCAGGACGGCGAGTATTACTACCGGCTCGGTTTGGCACATTTTCGCGCCGGCGAGATGGCCGAGGCGCGTCAGGTGCTGTTACGCGTGGCGGATGTGGCGCCGGGAAGTCCCAGCTCCGCCGCAGCCGATGACCTACTGGAGATGATTCACTAGCCATGGCCCTGCGGATCTTTCAACGGATCGTCCGTGGCCTCAAACGCACACGAGACGGGATCGCGGGCACCCTGCAGGGTGTCGTCGGCGGGACGGAAGTCGACGAGGAGGCCCTCGAGGAGTTAGAGGCCGGACTTTTGTCGGCAGACCTCGGTCCGGAACTCAGCGCCAACATCATCGATGAGGTCCGGGTTCAGGTCCGCAAGGGGACAACGACCCACGAGGATATCGTTGGCGCGGTGAAACGTACGTTGCTCAACGCTCTGCCGGCCGGCAGTCCCGTCGCGGAGCGGAAAGCCGGGCAGCCCCACGTCATCTTCGTCGTCGGGATCAACGGTGGCGGGAAGACGACGACGGTCGGAAAGCTGGCCGCACGTGAGCGGGCCGAGGGTCGATCGGTGATCGTGGCCGCGGCCGATACGTTTCGTGCGGCGGCAATCGAGCAATTGGAGACATGGACCCAGCGGGCCGGTGTCACGCTCGTGAAGCAACGCGAGCGGGCCGATCCTGCGGCGGTTGTCTTCGACGCGTTGGGCATGGCGGTCGCACGGAACGTCGACACGGTGATCGTGGATACTGCAGGTCGTCTACATACGAAGACCAACCTCATGGCCGAGTTGGAGAAGCTGGGTCGTGTGGCGACCCGTCAGGTCGAGAACGCACCGCACGAGGTCCTGCTGGTCGTAGACGCGACGACCGGTCAGAACGGCCTGGTGCAGGCCGAAGAATTCACGCGGGCCACGAACCTGTCCGGTGTCGTCTTGACGAAACTCGACGGTACGGCCAAGGGCGGCGTTGCGCTCGGTATCCATAAACGTCTCGGCCTCCCGATCCGCTATGTCGGCGTCGGCGAGACGCTCGAAGACCTTCTGCCGTTCGAGCCGGAGTCCTACGTCGATGGGCTGCTCGGTGAGTCCGCCGAATGAACGACACGGCATGCCTCTCGTTCATGAGGCAGGCGCTCGCTCTCGCAATCCGTGTGCAGCGTTCGACGACACCCAACCCTCGGGTCGGATGCGTCGTCGTTGCCGGCGAAGAGGTCGTCGGAGTGGGGTATCACTGCGGCCCCGGTACAGATCACGCCGAGGCGGTTGCGCTCAAGGCTGCAGGGGCCGCTGCAAGAGGGGCCGCGCTGTACGTCAATCTGGAGCCGTGCCATCACACCGGCAAGACTCCGCCGTGCACCGAGAGCATCATTCGTCACGGAGTCGGACGTGTGGTCGCTGCGATGCAGGATCCGGATCCTCGGGTCGATGGCGCGGGGTTCTCCGCGCTTCGCGAGGCAGGGGTCCAGGTGGATGTCGGCCTTCTGGAGTCCGATGCTCGGTGGTTGAACGCGGGATTCGTAAACTGGCATGAGACCGGCCGCCCATGGGTCACCCTGAAGGCGGCAGTCTCCGCAGATGGCTTGTTGGCGGCGGCGGGTGGAGACTCACACTGGATTTCCAATCCGGAGTCGAGACGTTTTACCCATCGGCAACGTGCCGAACACGATGCGATCCTGGTCGGTGCCGGAACCGTTCGTCGGGACGACCCACGGCTGACAGTTCGCCTCGGAGCCCGTGATGCGTCGCCGCTCCCGGTGATCCTCTCGTCCCGGCTGGAGCTGAACCGCGATGCTCGTCTGTTTTGCGAGGGTCGGCGTCCTCTCGTCTACACGCTCGAGAGTGCGGACCAGCAGAAGGTCGAGGGCCTGTCTTCATCTGCGGACATCGTCCGCCTCCCGTCGAAGACCGGCAACGACGAACAGGTGGAGATCGATGCACTCCTCGATGATCTGGGGCGTCGCGGCATCCAACATCTGCTGGTCGAAGGGGGGGCGGCCGTCACCGGCGCATTCGTGACGGCGCGACGCGTGGATCGAGTTATCGCGTTCATGAACCCGAGGTTTCTGGGTGCCCGCGGCGCGGTACCCTGGGTTGACGCGGACGCGGTCGCATCTCCGGCGGAGGGACTCGCGATTCGTCGGACCGCCACGATGGCCCTCGGGGAGGACCTCGTCATCATGGGCGATGCCATCTCCGTCGATGCGGGGGATTAGTCGATGTTCACCGGTCTCGTCGAGTGCCTGGGTTCGGTCGTGCAGATCGACAGCCAATCGGGCGTTACGCGGCTTTCCGTCAAGGCGCGACTGCGCGGGGAACCGCTCGTCCTCGGCGAGAGTGTCGCCGTCGACGGCGTATGTTTGACCGTCGCCGAACTTCGTGAGGATGGGATGGCGTTCGACGTCATTCAGGAGACCCTCGACTGCACCGACCTCGGGAGTCGGACCGTTGGCGACGATGTTCATCTCGAGAGGGCGCTTCGCGTCGGTGACCGCGTGGGCGGGCATTGGGTTCAGGGACATGTCGACGGCGTCGGGACGGTTCTCGATCTGACTCGCGTCGGCGGCGATGTGCGGCTCGATATCGAGCTGCCGGACTCGATCGCCCGCTATGTGGCCTACAAGGGCTCGATTGCCATCGACGGGGTGTCGCTGACGATCGCGGAGGTGTCCGCGGACCGGTTTGTCGTCGCATTGATCCCGGAGACCTTGAGAGTCACTAAACTGGGGCGTTATGGCCCCGGTTCCCGGGTTCATCTGGAGGTTGATCTGCTGGCACGCTATCTTGAACGGATGCATCGGATGGAGTGACCCATGGCAGACGACAGGGGACAGCAGCTCTTCGCGGATATCGAGGAGGCCGTCCAGGACATCAAGGACGGCAAGCTCGTGATCATCGTCGACGATGAGGATCGCGAGAACGAAGGCGATCTTGTCTGCGCCGCGGAGTTAATCTCTCCGGACGCGGTGAACTTCATGGCGACTCACGGGCGTGGGTTGGTCTGCATGCCGATGACGCCCGAACGGCTCGATGAGTTGAAGATCCCGCCGATGGTGTCGCAGAACACGGCACGACGGCGGACGGCGTTCTGCGTATCGATCGAGGCGCGGGACAATATCTCGACGGGTATTTCCGCTGCGGATCGAGCGCACACCATCCGGGTCGCCTCGAATCCGGACACGAAACCGGAAGACCTCGCCCGCCCGGGGCATATCTTCCCGTTGCGTTGTAGCGCCGGAGGCGTGCTGCGTCGGGCCGGCCACACCGAAGCGTCCGTCGATCTCTGTCGGTTGGCCGGGCTTGGGGAGGCCGCCGTGATCTGCGAGATCATGAACGAGGACGGCAGCATGGCTCGCCGTGATCAGTTGGCGACGTTCGCGTCGAAGCACGGCTTGAAGTTGATTTCGATCGCCGATCTGATCGGCTATCGGATGCGCACCGAGCGGATCGTGCGTCGGGTCGCTTCGCCGGATCTGCCGACGACGATGGGCAAGTTCAAGATCCACGCGTTCGCGAACGAACTGGAAAATCAGACACACGTCGCGTTGGTCATGGGTGAGCCGTGCGCCGAACGACCGACACTGGTTCGGGTTCACTCCGAATGTCTGACTGGGGACGTGTTCGGTTCGACGCGATGTGACTGCGGTCTCCAACTTCATGAGGCGATGGAGCGGATCGCGAAGGAAGGGGAGGGAGTGGTCCTCTATCTTCGACAGGAAGGTCGGGGGATCGGACTCGCCAACAAACTTCGAGCGTACGAACTTCAGGACACGGAGCAGAAGGACACGGTCGAGGCGAACCTCGCCCTCGGTTTCCGTGCGGACCTCAGGGACTACGGGGTGGGGGCGCAGATTCTCTACGACCTGGGTATCCGCAAGCTTCGATTGATGACCAACAACATGGGTAAGTATGTCGCGTTGAAGGGCTACGGCCTGGAGATCGAAGAGCGAGTCGCGATCGAGCAGGTCCCCGGTGACGACAATCGCGACTATCTAGCGACCAAGAAACGAAAGATGGGACACATCCTCAAGTCGGTCTAGCGGACCGCACTCCGGAGAGCTGAACCGTGTTTGAAAGTCTCTCGGAACGCCTCCAGGGTGCGTTCAAGAAGCTCAGCGGCAAGACAAAGATCAGCGACGCGGTTCTCGACGAATCGCTGCGCGAGGTTCGTCTGGCGCTTCTCGAGGCCGACGTGCATGTCGGAGTGGTCAAACACCTGACGGCGGCCGTCCGGGAGAAGGCCGCGGGCGAGGCCGTCTTGAAGTCGCTCTCCCCCGGGCAGCAGGTCGTCAAGATCGTTCGCGCGGAACTGGAAGCGATCCTCGGAGAGCCCGACTCGGGCAGGCTGGCGACGGCGTCCAAGCCTCCGACCGTGGTGATGATGGTCGGCCTGCAGGGTTCCGGTAAGACGACCAGCACGGCAAAGCTCGGAGCCTCCCTCAAGAAGGCGGGACGCTATCCGTACCTGATCCCGGCGGATGTCTACCGACCTGCGGCCATCGAGCAGCTGGTGCGTGTCGGCCAGTCGGTCGGGCTGCAGGTTCACGAGCACGACGGCAGTCGTTCGCCGATCGAGATCGTTCGCGAGGGGATCGCCACCGCGCGCAAGTCCGGATTCGATACCGTCATCGTGGATACGGCCGGCCGGTTGCATATCGACGACACCCTGATGGATGAGCTGAAGGGACTGAAGTCGGCGTTCAGTCCGCACGAGATTCTGTTCGTCGCCGACGCGATGACGGGACAGGATGCCGTGCGATCCGCCGGCGAGTTTCACACGGCCCTCGACGTGACCGGTGTCGTCCTGACCAAGTTGGACGGCGATGCGCGGGGCGGCGCGGCGCTCTCCATCCGCCACGTGACCGGTGTCCCCATCAAGTACATCGGCATCGGCGAGCGCCCGACCGATTTCGAGGTGTTTCATCCGGATCGCATGGTCGGCCGGATCCTCGGGATGGGGGACGTGCTGACGCTCATCGAGAAGGCCGAGGAGGTCGTCGACGAGGAGCAGGCGAAGGCGCTCGAGAAGAAGATCCGCAAGAACGAGTTCAGCCTCGAGGATTTTCGCGATCAACTCAAGATGCTCAAGCGGATGGGGCCGCTGAGTGGCGTCGTCTCCATGCTGCCCGGGATGTCCCACGTGAAGGAGAGCGATATGGACCCCAAGGCGGTGGTCCGGGTGATGTCGCTCATTGACTCGATGACGCCGCTGGAACGACGAAAGCCCCAGCTCCTCAATGGCTCCCGGAAGAAGCGAGTGGCCCGCGGAGCAGGTCGCACGGTCCCCGAAATCAACCGATTACTGAAGCAATTCAGTCAGATGAAGCGAATGATGAAGCAGATGAAGAATATGAAGCAGAAGGGCCGTGGCGGTGGTATGCCCTTTTTGGGCCGATAGGCTATAGTGCGGCGCTGCATTCGCTTGCTTCAGGAGGATCGTTGCGGTGTTGAAGATTCGACTCAGACGGATGGGATCGACCCACTCCCCGTTTTATCGGGTGGTCGTCTCGGATTCTCGGGTTCCCCCGACCGGTCGATTCGTCGACACGCTGGGAACCTACGATCCGGGCACCTCTCCTTCGTCGGTTCGCCTGGACGTCGATCGCGCCCAGGCCTGGATCGATAAGGGCGCGCGTCCGTCGCCTACCGTCAAGCGTCTGCTCGTCAAGGCCCGCGTTTCCGCCGAGGCCTGATCCGCTCCGAGGGCTCCATGAAGGAATTGCTGGAGTTGATCGCCAAGTCCCTTGTCGATCAGCCGGATGAAGTCCACGTCACCGAGATCGTGGACGCCAAGACCGATGCCGATGCCGCAGACGATGCGCGCGTCGACGCGGACACCGACGACCAGGAGGCTGGCGCTCGCTGGCCGACGACCCTCTACGAATTGCGGGTCTCGCCCGACGATCTGGGGAAGGTGATCGGTCGGCAGGGAAAGACGGCCCGCTCGGTCCGTTCAATCCTTTCCGCCGCCGGGTCCAAGGAAGATCGTCGGATCGTTCTCGAGATTATCGAGTCCTGATCGTGAAGGCACCGTTGCCGGTGGGGCGTGTGCAAGGGCACCGCGGCAATGGGGGCGAGGTAACGGTCCGCGTCGCCGCCGGCGACGCCGAGCATTGGGTCGACGTGGAGACTGTCGAGCTCTCTCGTGGCAACGAAACACGCACGTAC